>JAZRTO010000089.1:0-29684 GCA_045652065.1 Acutalibacteraceae bacterium | reverse complement strand
CCTCAAGAATTGTATTAGCGGCAGAAAGTAAAATCTCATCGCTTACTGTGGAAAGGTCATCCTTGAGAATGAGTGAAACGGTTCTGAGAAGAATCTTTACTTCGGTGCTCTGAACCTCAAAGGGTTCTTCGCCTGCATAGTGCCATGCTACAAGCTCTGTTGCAAGATCCCAGGGTGTTGCATAGTCGGAATCGGGAATTTCAATGCCGTATTCCTTTGCAAGCTCCTGAACGGAGTTCTCACCATAAAGGGGCATTCTGAGAATGTCGGTAAGTCCGCCTACTGCTGTGCTTACAAGGGGATAGAAAAGAGAGCCTTCCTTGATTCCCAGTTTTTCCATTGAAAGAGAGAGCTCAAGTCTGTACTGAATACCTGCCTTGAGGTAGCCCTTTGCATACTCGTTAAGACCATTGTTCATAGCATTGAACTGCTTCTGTGTATAGCCGTCAATCTTTTTCAGAGGCTTTGTATCAATCTTGTCAATTGTTCTTGTGCGGTATGTAATCTCCGCATCGTTGAGATAGAATACCTTATACTGTAAGGGATACATTGAAAGAGCTGTATTCGCAAAGTCATAAATCTTGTTGCCGAGAGGTGTTGTGTAGGATGTTGTATCTGAGCAATGCTCGTGTCCTGAGAATACAAGCTTTATTCCTGCATCTGCAAAGAGAGTAGCTGTTGTGTAATGGAAGCGTACAATGAAGTTACGGCTGATGAGTCTCTGCATGGGAAGATGGTCGAGAAGATTGTGGTGCATCATAAGAACAGGATATCTGCCCTCTTCCTTTGCTTTCTTTGCTTCATCGAGAACCCACATAACTTCCTTTGTTTCAAGGCCGTCCTCTGTGGACTTCGAGGGGTCATTACTGTCAAGAGCAATAAGACGGTATTTGTCACCGAGATCCGCTGTATATGAAGCACTGTCATCTCTCTGAGAGAGAGCTTCATTGTAACCGAAATCAGCATAAACCTCTCTG
Organism: Acutalibacteraceae bacterium; assembly: GCA_045652065.1. Taxonomy (GTDB): domain Bacteria; phylum Bacillota; class Clostridia; order Oscillospirales; family Acutalibacteraceae; genus RUG806. The sequence continues at coordinate 28,707 of JAZRTO010000089.1, read as the reverse complement.
AAGTCAGCTACCTTGAAATCAATATCGGCTGCACCAATGTCATGGTTTCCGGGAATAACAAAAACAGATTTGCCTGTTTCTTTTTCAAATTTTTTAAGCTTTGCGGCAACATCATAGTGTTCCTGACGTACGGTTCTTCCGTTATCTGCAAGGTCGCCGGGAATGAGAAGATATTCAATGCTGTCATCCTCTGCACACTGACGAAGCAGCTCATCAATAATAAGTCCGCTTTCGTTATCCATTGCTGCGCGTCTTGAAGCATACCAGAAAATTTCGTGGTCGTTTGTTTTTTCCAGTGCTTCTTCGGGTACATTGTAATGAAGGTCAGAAGCGACCGCAAAACCGATGTCCTCGTTTTCATCTGTTACAAGGGCAAAGGACATAACGGTAAAAGAAGAAAAAACAATAGCTGTTGCAATAATTATACTGAGTAACTTTTTCATTTTTCGTACTCCTTAAATAATATTAAGCATATTTTAACAAATAAATTTTCATTTGTACATATTTTTTTAAAAAATTAAGGCAATAAAATGAAAAGTCAGGAAAAATTATCTTAATCTGAGACAGCAAACTGTTATATCATCGTGCTTTCCTGAGGGGGAAAGGGAGAGGGCTTCATTAACTATTGCCTCGGAAAGAGCCTTTGTATTTTCGTTTCTGTATTCCTTTATAAGCTCCTTGAAGCGGATGTGAGGGATAGTTGAAGCACCGTCTGAAATGAGAATTACCGTGTCCCCCCTTGACAGCTCCAGTTCACTTTTTTCAAAGGATGTGCTTTCGAGAATTCCTAAGGGCATTGAGCTTTTTTCAACTATTGCGGTTTTTTCGGCTTTACCTATTACTGAAAAACAAGCACCGGCCTTATAAAATTCTGCCTTTCCCGTGTTCAGGTCAATTTTCAGAACGTCAAGTGTAGACAATGTCTCTTCTGCGGATTTTATAAGTAATGCACAGTTTACCGTCTCAAGTGCATTTTCGGGAGAGAAGCCGGCTCTCAGAAGCTGAGACATCAGGTTCGCGGTCATAACGGAGTCAATTGCAGCACGTGTTCCGGTTCCCATACCGTCGCTGAGTACTGCATAAAAGCAGCCCTTGCCGTCGGGGAAGCTTCTGATGGTATCCCCCGAAAACTGCTCATCGGCTCCCGTGTGGGATGCGGTATGACAGGATATTCTGAATTTCCCTTCCTCTGTAAAGGTCAGTACGGTACCATTTTCGGTGTATTTGTCAATTACGGGAGGAAGATAGGCCTTGCCCGTAGCTTCATATATTTTTTCAAGCAGCTGCGATTTGTCGGGAATTACGGGGACTCGGCTGCAGTATACCTGTAAGATGCTTTTGCCGTAGGGTGCAGTATATTCGCTTATTCCCGTAATTTCAAAGTCCATATCACGGAATAGGGGAGACAGAGCTGCTGTCTGATGGTTGCTTGTTGCCGGGAGACTTCGTATATTTTCAGCTGTTGCATCAAGAAGCGAGCCTAAGCAAGAAAACTGTCTTGCTGCTGCTTTTTTCGATTCGAAAATATTATTTCTTGCAAGAATACGGGCGCACTGCTCAAGATATGCCTTGTTGAAGGCCTGTGCAATTTTATCGGGCATACGGCATATCATAGTAAGTCTTTCCGGTAAATCCTCCGAAAGCAGCATTTCATTTTTTTTCAGTCTGATATTTGCTTCTGAGAAAGCCTTTTCTGATATATCCTTACATTTAATCCAGCAGAAATCATATTTATTGCAGACCTTACAGATATCCTCCTTTACCGCACAGGGAATATCATCATAAGACGGGGTATCTGATTTCTGCAGAAAGTCGGATACTGCACCTACACTTCCCGAAATATCCTTTATTGCATTTCCCGTGCGCTTAAGCATAAAATGAAGGGTCCGGAGTCTTTCTTCGCCGCTGAAATCACTTTTGAGGGGCAGTAAAATTTCTGAAATTCCTGACAGGCAAAATTTCGGTATCAGGAGAAATACGGCAGCGGATAAAACGGCTTCGGCAAATGAAATCAGAGCCGTGTCGGGCTCGCCCTTCAGTATAAGTGTCAGCGCCGAGGATAAAACGAGGCTTATACCCACGGGGAGTCTTCCGAAATTACCCGTAACCCCTGAAAGGACTCCCGAAAGAATGAAGGTTGACATAAGCTGAGGCTGTGTGTCCGAAAATCCCAGCGTCAGTCCGCAGCAGATGCCGGTAATTGCAGCTGCCGTCTGTCCTCCGTAAAGAGCAAGAACACATATTGCAAGGTATGCAATTATACGGGCAGGCGAAAAGCCGAAAACAGAGAAACGGTCAAAGGCAAGAAGAATTATACTTCCCGTAAAAAATACGGCAACGGTGTCAGAAGGATTGCAGAAAATACTTTTTCTTTTTTCAGCTATTATATCCTGTACTCTTCGGGAGAAAATGGCAAAGGCCGCTGCAATCAGAGATTCACTGAGACACATTATAAGGAAAATTCCCTCTCCCGGCACGGCAAGATATACACAAAGGGAAACCGCAAAGGTGCCTATACCGGTAATACCTGCAATAACGGGAGTTTTATATGTAAAATCAGCCTTCGGTTGGATAAAAAGCTTAAGTATGCATATTATAACCGCAGCACCCACAAAGCGCAGCGAATCAAATAGTCCGAAGAAAACAACATATCCTGCAGCGGCACCGAGAGAGGAGGAGATAACATAATTCATATCCGTTCCGCCTGCAAAGCCTGTTGCAAAGGGAGAAAGACCGCCTGCAAAAGATATGCCGCCGAAAAGAAAGCTTAATATAAAGTGTGATGCCTGAATGCAGAGGTTCCCGAATATTGTACCGAGGGAAGAGGTTTTCAGCGGTGTTATGCGGTTTTTCAGTTTTTCCATTTTTTTCATTCCTTGTCCTTTAATAGAATGAATATATACCCGTTTACGTGAAAAAAATGTCATACCTGCACATTGTTTTTTGCCGTAATATGTGTTAAACTGAGAAAAACTGACGGTGGAGGATTTTTTATGCAGATAGGCTTTACTTCAACTTCATTCAGACAGATTAAAAATCTTGAAAAGATAGTGAAAATTGCCCTTGAGTGCGGTGCCGACTGCATTGAGTGGGGCGGTGATATTCACATTAAGTCCGAAAAGGATGCTCTTCTTGCAAAAGACCTCTGCGACAGATACGGTATCGGAATTTCCTCCTATGCAAGCTACTACCGTGCGGGAGATAAGGATGCAGCGCAGTGGGAGAGAATATGTAAAATTGCAAGCACAATGGGAGCACAGTGGGTAAGAGTGTGGCTTGGCAGAAAAGACAGCGAAAAAACCGACAGCCCGACCTACAATGCTATTCTTGAAGATGTAAAGGCTATGTGTATTATTGCGGAAAGGTACAAGCTTAAGGTAGTACCCGAATGTCACGACAATACATTCAATAACAATACAGATGCATTTCTTAAAATTGAAAAAGAGATAAATTCTCCTCTTTTTCGCACATATTTCCAATCAAGATACAAAAAACGGGAATATGACCTTGACAGAATTGAACGGACAATGTCCTTTACCGAATGTGTCCACATTTCTTTTTCGGAATTAAGAAGAGAGCAGTTCCCTTATTATGACCCTTCCTATATTGATGTCCTTCTTAAAAAAATTTTATCCGTTGGCTTTGATAAAACAATGCTTATTGAATACACTTATATTTTCGGGCATTTCGGACTTCCGTCATCAATGAAAAGGGATATTGCGAAGCTTCGTGAAAAGGTAGGTATCTTAAGGTGAAAATTGCACTTTTCGGAACAAATGAAATACAGTTTTCAAAGGTTTATACTCCCGAAGTTCTCCGAAAATTAGAACAGTTCGGGGAAATATCCGATAAAATAAACAAAAAAAACATTGAAAAGCATAAAGAGTGGCTGAGGGACTGTGAAATTGCCTTTGCCACCTGGGGAATGCCGAAATTCACGGAAGAAGAAATAGCTGAATATCTGCCGTCGCTGAAAGCGGTTTTTTACTCTGCAGGTACCGTACAGTATTTTGCAAAGCCCTTTCTTAACAGAGGAATAAAGGTTTTCAGCGCATTTGCCGCTAATGCCGTGCCTGTTGCGGAATATACCTTTGCACAGATTTCCTTGGCAACAAAGGGATTTTTTCAGTCGTCAAAATATTATCGCACATTTCTGCCACGGTCTTTTGTCTTTGCCAATTTTTCTCCCGGGAATTTCAGGTGTAAGGTAGGTCTTGCAGGACTCGGTGCTATAGGTCAGGCTGTGGCAAGGAAGCTGCAGGCTCTTGATGTTGATGTTTTTGTATATGACCCCTTTGTGCCAGAGGAAAGGGCAAGAGAATTAGGTGTCACTCTCTGTGATCTTGAAACCTTGTTCAGAGAGTGCGATGTTATAAGCAATCATCTTGCCAATAAAAAAGAGCTGAAAAATGTGTTCAGTTACTCACTTTTCAGCAAAATGAAAAAGCACTCCACATTTATAAATACAGGCAGAGGAGCACAGGTTGCAGAGTATTCGCTTGCACTTTCTCTGCTTCTGCACCCTTCAAGAACTTTTGTGGGAGATGTTATAAAAAACGAATATTTCCCTTATATCAATCCTCTTTTCTGGTGTCCTAATGCTATACTTACTCCTCATATAGCGGGAAGCACGGGCAATGAGCCTCAGAGAATGGCATATTATATGATGGAGGAAATGGAGCGTTATCTCTCGGGCGAAGAAACAAAATATGAGGTAACCCCCGGAATGCTGGAAAGAATGGCATAAAATTACGGACTGTAGTTGTTTCTACAGTCCGTTTTATATGTTTTTTTTATTTTACCTTATCTGCGAGAAGCACGGCTATGTCGCCCACTGTCTTGATTTTGGGAAGTGTGGCATTTGACATTTTTACCTTGAACTTTTCTTCAATTGCAACGGCAATGTTCATAAGGTCGAAGGATGACGCGCCAAGGTCAAAACGGAGATTTGATTCTTCCGTTATTTCTTCGGGTTCAATTTCTACATATTCGCAGATGATTTCTCTGAGAATTTCAATAATATCCTGCATTTATATTTCCTCCATTATTTCACCGATTGTTTTATCGGGATTCATAACACCTTTAAGAATTGTGCGAACAACACCGTCATGGAAGCGGTAAACGTCATCATCCTTTGTAAGAAGCAGACGGTGGATATATGAAAATACGAAGCGGCCGCTTGAGGCTTCCTGCATTGTAAGCACATATAAGGGCATAACATAATAACCGAAGTTGTAAGCAGAAAACTGATAGTTTCTTCCTCCGAATGCATTTTCACCGGCGGGGAGGTATGAAAACATCATGCTGTTGCCCGTCTGCATAAGAGAGAAGCCGTAACGGTCTCTTTCCATTTGTCTTACATTGGTAAAGGGTACATCGCAGTGGCGGAAAAGGAATACCTGGGATTCACTTATCTGCTTTATTGCGTCTGAGAAGGTCATGTCATCCGGGAGAATTTCTCGCCAGGGCATGGGGGAAGCAAGGGTACCGCCGCAGCGCTTTTCCTTTACGGTTCTTCTTCTGGGGCAGAGCACCCAGAAAAGAGTATCGTTCTTGTGTTCGTTTATTTGCGAGAGATATATACGGAAGGCCAACTGAATTACCCATTCGGCACTTAAGTGGTTATCTGTAATGAAGTCTGATATTGTTTTTGAATCCCTTTCGCTTAAGTGACACTTTACAAGGCTTGTGGAATCAAGAACGGGAAGATAAATATGAGGAGAGGTCATATCTTCGTTACGGAAGAGCTTTCTCTGGAAATTCAGCACCTTCGGACCGTTTATTGCATTATAAAAGGGACGGCGGTCTTTGGCTACAAACTCGTCAAGAATTTTTGTTTCCCTTTCGATTCTTTCTTCAAGCTCGGAATTGTCCTGCTCCTTTTTTATGATATCCTCGTATTTTGCAAGGGGCTTGGGAAGAGGTTCTTTATTCTTAAGGCTGTCGTAAACTGCAATAAGATCCTTGAAGAACATAAATGAAGCGGCAAAGTCCATCATCATATGTGAAACGCTTAAGAAAATTCCGTGCTTGCCCTCGTGGGTTACAAAGAAGATTATCTTAAATATTTCTCCGCCGAAAACGTCCAGCTTTGTAGATGCAACCTTATCGAAATACTTTACCTGATCTTCCTTTGAAGAAAACTTTTTCACAAGAATTTTATCGAGCTTGTATTCATTAAGGAAATACTGTCTGACTTTCATTCCGTCACGGAATATTCTCAGTCGCATACAGTCGTTTCTTTCTATCTCTATGTTGACCGCACGGGCAAGAAGCTTAAAATCAAGCTCCTCGTCAAATGCCATGGCAACAGGAATCTGTGTGGACTGTCTGTGAACGGAATACTTCCACATATACTGAACCATTTCCTGGGAATGAATGAGCTTATATACCTGTTCACCGTTTTTCGGTTTCATGAGGTTCCTCCTGATATCAGCCCTGAACACGCTTTATCTTACCGACAGATGTTTTTTCAAGGGGTGTTTCACGGACTGTGAAATTTGCAACAATGTGTGAGGGGAGTGCTGTTTCGTTATATTTGTCAACAATATCTTCAATTGCTTTCTTTATATCTGCAACGCCTGTCTGCTCAGCCAGGTCGTAATCGGGATAGATCTCTGCGACAATAACGTCATTCTTTGCATAAACGAGAATTTCTTTAACGAGTCTGTTGCAGGAAATTCTGTTTTCAATGCCTTCGGGAGAAACATTTTCTCCGTTGGAGAGAATGATAAGATTCTTGAGTCTTCCCGTGATGTAAAGGACTCTGTTTTCATCAATTCGTCCCATATCGCCGGTACGGAGCCATCCGTCCTCGGTGATTGCTGCTGCAGTTTCCTGGGGACGGTTATAATATCCCATCATCATACCGGGAGTGTCAATCTGAATTTCGCCGTCACGGATTCGGACATCTACCGTACTCATGATTCTGCCTACACTTTCGGGAGGACAGTCGGGGTCAGGAAGAGTTACCTTTGCACTTGCTTCGCTCATACCGTAGCCCTGTCTCAGGAAAATGCCGTATTGTGCGAATGCTCTGCAGAGCATGGGATCAAGGTATGCACCGCCTGCAAGCATCATATCGAGATTTCCGCCCGTAACCATAGCTGCTGCTTCCTTGGGGGAGAGATCGGGATTTTTTGCCTGGATTGCGCGTATTCTTGCAAGAATACCCTGAGCAATAAGAGGTACAACTCTTATCTGATTGGGCTTGAAAAGAAGAAGATTCTTGAAAAGATCCTTCATTTCTCCGTTAAGACATACACAGTTGCCTACATTAAGAGGGCCTATGTAACCGCAGATGAAGCAGAAAATGTGGTGAAGGGGTAAAACGGAGAGAATGGTATCAACACGGATAACTATGGGGTCATAGGGCTCAAAAATAAGATTGCTTACAAGTGCTTCAGAGGAGAGCATAACACCCTTTTTGTCACCTGTTGTGCCTGATGTGTAGATAATAAGACAGCAGGCTTCGGGATCCATATTGATATCGGAAAGAGAAGCATAAGGAGAGGTCGCCGAAAAATCTTCATAAATTTTTCCGAAGTTTTCGGGATTGATTACCATTATGTAAGAAAGTGCGGGGCAGAGAGCTTTTACTTCATCAATTCTGTCTGAGAATTCTTCACCGTAAAAAAGAACCGTTGAGTCAGAATCGTTGATGATAGCGGCTGCTTCCGCGGCCGTTGAATCGGGATCAAGAGGAACAGCCACATGGCCGGCAGTCAGCACACCTGTCATACAGGCAATGTATTCATAGGTGCTTTTACTGATAATTGCAATGTGAGTTCTTTCGGGAATATCGTGACGGAGCTTTCTGCAGACTGCAAGACCGTCGCTTCTTACCTCGCTGAATTTCTTTTCCACGATTTTTTCATCGCGGATATATTTTATAAATGTCCTGTCGTTGTGCTTTTCAGGAGCAATATCAAGTAAATCTCTTATGGTAGGTACATTTTCAAGCTTCATTTTCAAAACCTCTGTCTTAATTTTACGGGAATGTACGTTTTTCCCGTGTAAAAGCCATTATAATACTTTTTTTATACAAATTAAAAAAGTTTATAAAATATTTACAAAAGTTTTACAAATCCGGTTGAATGGCAGACAAGCTTTCCACTTTCTGCTTTCGGGGTTGAAATGCACCGCGATGAGCTTTTTGGACATATGCTGACGGGATATGTAAAAAAGGAGGGCAACACAGAGTATTACGGATAATCTCCCTTTAAGTCTTTCATAAACCTTTTATGCATTTCCGGAGCTTAACATACATATTTTATCATACAAGGTATTTTAGTCAACATGAAAAAGTGTAATGTTGCACACAAAACAGATTCCGTTTGTTGTGTTTTATACAAATTTTTCCGTATGTGCTTGACAGTGTACCATAAAATAATCTATTATAAACTTACTAATAAAGTAAGAAGGAGCTTCTTCTATGAAAAGGTTAACAGCTATTCTTCTGTGTATGCTGATGCTCATATCAACAGTGACCGTTTTTGCTGCAGCAGAAGAAGCAGAACTTAAGATAACAGTAGCAAACGATCTGCATCTTGATCTTAAGGATGCAACAGCCGAAAAGGTAGCAAAGAGAAATACCATAAGTGAGGAATATTTCCATGCTTCTGCAGGCGGACAGCTTCCCTATGAATCTGTTGCAATTATCAAGGCATTTCTCGCGGATGCTGCAAAGTCTGACAGCAACACAGTAATTATGCCCGGTGACCTTACAACGGAAGGTACACTTGAAGAGCATATTGCATTTACTGCACTTATTAAAGAATTTGAAGAAACAACAGGCAAGTCTGTTTTTGTTGCACCCGGTAACCACGACCTTTTCAAGACCTCTCTAGCGGACTTTGAGGCATTGTATGCTGATTTCGGTTATGCCGAGGCTCTTGCAAATGACCCCGATACTGCTTCTTACACAGCAGAGCTGGGCGGTGACTACAGACTTCTTGCAATTGACTCAACAATACCCGGCGAGGGACCTCACGGTGTTGATGACAAGCTCGTAAGCTGGGTTAAGGCACAGTGCGATGCTGCGAAGGCTGACGGAAAGAGACTTGTTGCAATGATGCACCACAATCTTGCTCCTCATATAGTTCTTGTGGGTCTTTTTCATCCCAGTGCAGTAGTAAATAACTCTTCAACCGCCCTTGCAGATACTCTTGCGGACAACGGAGTGAAATATATCTTCACCGCGCACACTCACGATCAGGATATAGCAAAGTACACTTCTCCTGCAGGAAATGCAATTTATGACTGTGTTACAACTGCTCTCAATGCATATCCCTGTGCTTACAGAGAGGTTGCTTTCGGCGAGCAGGTAAATATAACCACAAAGAATGTTACTGCTATTGATACAGCTCTTCTTCCCGACGGAATAAATGAAAATGCCCTTTCTCTTGCAGGTAGCGATTTCCTCGCTTATGCAAAGAACTGCACATATACAGGCATGACAGCTACGATTACCGCTTACACAAAGGCCGAAACACTCAAGAAATATATAAAGACAGATGACCCTGAGCTTCAGGCAATTCTTAATCCCGCAATTGAAAAAGTATGCGAAGCCGTTCAACTTCCTATTTACAGCAAGGACGAAACAGAAGCAGGCAAGAGCCTTGAGTCTTTTGCAGCAAAGCTTAATACTAATTTCCCCGTGACAGAGTATAAAACTCTTGTTGATCTTGCGGTTGTAATTTATCAGGCACATACAGAGGGCGATGAAAACTATCCCGCATATAGTAATGAAATTATTCTTCTGCAGCGCGCTATGGCAGTAGTGCTTAACTATGCACTTTCTGATCTTAATGCAGAAAATTATTCCCGTGTATTGAATTTTGTGCTTGATCTTCTGGGCGTTGAGCTTTCACAGAGTGTTGTTGACAGCATAGGCGGTGCACTTGAAATGTTCAAGGGAAATGAGCTGCTTCTTACAACTGCTCTTGTTCCCGTATTCACAAAGTTCAGTGTTGATGAGGCTCCCGCTGACAACAATGCGACTCTTCCCGGCTACGGAACAACAAATGAAGAGGTTAACTTCTTCCAGAAGCTCTGTGATTTCTTCAATAAAATTATTGATTTCTTCCGCACATTATTTGCAATGTTCGGATAAGCCTATTTCTATAACTGCACAAGAGATACCCCGGGTTTTCCCGGGGCATGTTTCTTTTGTTTATTGTTTTTGTATTTTTACTGTGTTATACTTTCAATATAACTCTTCGGGAGGTATTTTATGGAACCTTTAGGATATATCATTCACGGCGGAGACTATAACCCCGACCAGTGGATAAGAACCCCTGAAATATGGGATGATGATATGCGCCTTATGAAGGAGGCAGGAATAAATTCCGCTACGGTAGGAATTTTTGCCTGGTCGCTTATTGAGCCCGAGGAAGGAGCTTATGATTTTTCTTTCCTTGATACAATTCTTGATAAGATGCACGAAAACGGAATAAAGGCTGTGCTTGCAACACCCTCAGGGGCAAGACCTCCCTGGATGGCTCAGAAATACCCCGAGGTGCTCCGTGTAGAAGAAACGGGAATCCGAAACGAGTTCGGTGTACGTCACAACCACTGTCTTACCTCTCCCGTTTACCGTGAAAAGGTAAGAAATATAAACCGTCTTTTAGCCCAAAGATATAAGGACCATCCTGCCCTTATGATGTGGCACATTTCCAATGAATACTCGGGAGAGTGCCATTGCGATTTATGTCAGAGGGCTTTCAGGGAATGGCTGAAAAAAGAATATAACAACGATCTTGAGGAATTGAATTTCAAGTGGTGGAACGGCTTCTGGAGTCATAGAGTCACAGACTGGGAGCAGATTTCCTCCCCGAAATTCCGCGGTGAAAACCATGTGTCTGCACTTAAGCTCTGCTGGAACAGATTTGTGTCTGACAGTCACATTTCATTCTTTGAAAATGAAATTGAGCCTTTGAGAGAGCTGACACCCCATATTCCCATAACCACAAATATGATGGGATTCTATAACGGTATTGATTATCAGAAGCTGGCAAAGAAGCTTGATATAATTTCCTACGATTCCTATCCTCCCTTTGATATTGAAGAGCCTTCCGAGGTTGCGAAGGAATGGACATTTGTTTATGATACATATCGTTCTATGGGCGGCGGAAAGCCCTTCTTCCTTATGGAAAGCTCACCCTCTCTTGTAAACTGGAGAGATATAAACCGCCTGCATCCTCCCGGAAGACATTCACAGAAATCCCTGCTTGCAGTGGCATACGGTGCTGATTCCGTACAGTATTTCCAGTGGAGAAAAAGCCGCGGCGGACACGAAAAATTCCACGGTGCCGTGGTTGACCACATCGGTACAAATGAAACGAGAGTTTTTAAGGAGGTTGCAAAACTCGGAGCTGAACTTAAAAAGCTTGGCTCAGTTACGGGAGGAATGAGTGACAGTAAGGTTGCAGTTATCTGCGACTGGGAAAACTCCTGGGCGACCACACATTTCCACGGCTATAATAATCTGCGCCGCGATTATTTCGGGGAGTGTGAAAAATGGCACCGTCCCTTTGCTGTCAGAGGAATTTCCTGTGACACAATTTCTCAGGATGATGATTACAGTAAATATGACCTTGTTATTGCGCCCTTTATGTATATGTTCAAGGATGGTATCAGAGAAAAGATTGAAAAGTACATTGAAAACGGCGGAAATTTTGTTGCCACCTATCTTTTCGGGGTTGCTGACAGAAATGATATGGCATTTTACGGCGGTCTTCCCGCAGGAAGCTTAAGAAAGGTTTTCGGTATATGGGCAGAAGAGTCAGGCGGTATTACCGAAGACAGAGAGGGGACTGCTCAGTATAAGGGTAAGACCTATAAGACACAGCACGTGCTTGATGTAATTCACTCTGAGGGCGCAGAAATTCTCGGTATCTATACAAGCGATTTCTATTCGGGAGAGCCTGCAGTTACAAGGAATAAATACGGTAAAGGTACAGCATATTACACCGCATTCAGAAATGATGAGGATTTTACCGATGACTTCTGCGGTGATCTTGTAAATGCTCTCGATATTTGTCCCGACACAAAAATCAAAGCACCGAAGGATGTTCTCATAAGAAAAAGAGGAGATTATATCTTTATTTTCAACTTTACGGAATCAGAACAGACTGTTACTTTTGATAAAAGCTACCGTGACATTCTCAACGAAGGGGAAGTGTCAGGAGATTTCATACTTCCCGTGTGCGGTTATCTGGTTCTTGGATAAGGAGAAGAATATGAGCAGATTTCTTGATGATTTTGCAGATTTTATAAGAGAAAATGACGGCAGAGTTTTTTCAATTGCTCAAATTGAGGGAAACAATCTTCCGGAAAAAATTGAGCTTAAAGAAAACAACGCCTGTCAGAATATATACTCCGTATCAAAAATGTTTACGGTAACTGCAATAGGAATTCTTTGTGACAGAGGTCTTCTCAGTATCCATAACACCGTTACGGAAATTTTAGAGGATGAGTGCCCCGAGGGCTATGACCCTTATTGGGAAAAGACTACCGTTGATATGCTTATGCGCCACAGAGTCGGCTTCCCCGGAGGCTTTGATATTGATGTTTTTGATGCTTCAGAATATAATCCCGATTACCTTACGGAGATAATGCTTAAAAGGTGGATATGTCCCCCTGATACCGAAAGACGTTATGACGATGCAGGTTACTATCTACTTTCGCGTATTGTAAATAAAGTATCAGGAAAGCCTCTTTTCGCTTTTTGCTGGGAGAATATTTTTGAGCCTTTACGCTTCCGCGAAGCAGCCTGGAGCTGCTGCCCGAAGGGACACGCCGTAGGCGCTACGGGACTTTATATCCGATGTGAGGATATGGTGAAATTAGGTGCAGTATACTTAAACGGCGGTGAATACCGCGGAAAACGTATAGTATCGGCTGAGTGGGTGCAGAAGGTGCTTGAGAGACAGTATGAATTTGCCCCCAACGGTATAAGAGATTCCTATAACAAGGGCGGGATGAACGGCCAGAATCTTCTTGTTATCCCCTCGGAAAACAGAGTAGTGGGCTGGCAGGGCTATGATATACATCCCGGCGGTCCCGATCTTACCCGTTTTGCCTCAGAATATATAGAATAATTACCGTTTACGCTCATTGATTTTTCAAGGAGGTTTTCATATGAAAAAAGAAAAATATTTCGGTTCGGCTTCTTGGGTGACCTTCCCCGAAGACTATGCTTCTGTACTTGCAAGAAAGGATTTCAAGGTAAGAAATACCGTAAAGGCTGAGCTTTCGGTTATCGGACTTGGCTTTTTTGAGGGATATATAAACGGCAGTCTTATTTCCGAGGACAGATTTCTTCCTCTTAATACGGAGTTTCATAAAAGAACCCTTACACGTAAATACGGAATATGGCCCGAGGAGCTTGCCTACAGAATATATGTTACACAGTATGATGTAACTGAATTTATAAAAGAAGGGAAAAATTGTATCTGCTTTATGCTGGGTGACGGCTGGTATTCATCCTGCCATCACGAAAATTACGGCAGTAAGAAGCTGATTTTCTCTCTTACTATTACAGATAAGCACGGGAATATCACAAAGGTTGATTCCGATGACAGTGTGCTGTGTAAAGAAGGATTTATAAAAAAATATGACCTGACAGAAGGTGAAACACAGGATTTTACCGCCTATGACGATAACTGGCTTATCACTGCAGCCGATTGTTCGGCATGGGAAAAGGCAGTGCCCTGCGAATTTCCTGAAACCCGGTATATGACAAGCGATTGTCCCCCTGACCGTGTAAAGGAAATTCTTTGTCCTGCAATTATAAAGGTGACGGACGATTATAAAATTTACGATATCGGTAAGAATACAACGGGTAATCTGGTAATAGCTCTTCCTGCCCAAAAGGGAAGAAAGGTTAGAATTACGGGAAGCGAAGAAAAAACTGCCGATAACGAGCTTGAGCCTACAAAAATTATGGAGCAGGAGGCAGAGTTTATATGCGGAAATTATGAAAGGGAAGCCAGTCAGAAGTTTACCTGGCACGCATCAAGATTTTTCAGGGTGCCTGCCGACATAAAGGTTATCCGTTTTGATGTTATTTACACTGACACGGAAGCAAATTCCGCATTCAGCTCTGATAACGAAGTGCTTACCTGGCTTTATGAGGCTTTTATAAACACTCAGCTTTCAAATATGCACACGGGAATTCCCTCAGACTGCCCTCACCTTGAAAGACGCGGTTACACGGGTGACGGACAGCTGGCCTGTGATGCAGTAATGACAACAATTGATGCAAGAAAATTCTATGACAAGTGGATAGAGGATATCTCCGATTGTCAGGACAGAATTTCGGGACACGTGCAGAATACCGCTCCCTATGTTCGCTCGGGAGGAGGCCCCGGCGGTTGGGGAGGTGCTATAGTCCATTTGCCCTTTATGTACTATAAGCACTATGGCGATCCTTCGTTTATGATAAAGCTTTATCCTCAGATGAAGGAGTATTTCCGTTTTCTGGATGACCATTCAAGAGGAAACCTTGTATCCACCGATGTTAAGGGTGAATGGTGTCTGGGGGATTGGTGTACTCCCACGAAAATAAAAATTCCTCCCCGTTTTGTAAATACTTATTTCTATATAAAGTACATTGATGAAATTCTTTTGTGCAAGGATGTGCTGAGGCTTTCACGCGAAGAGGTAAAGCAGTATAAGGAAAAGAGAAAGACTCTTGCCGATGCTGTGGTGAAAACTTACTATAACAAGGAAACAGGTAATTTTGCCCGTAACATTCAGGGTGCAAATGCATTTGCTGTTGACCTTGGGCTGGGTACAAAGAAGACCTTCAATAATATGGTCAATGTATATGATGAAAAGCATCTTTATTACAATACGGGTATTTTCGGAACAGATATTCTCACCCGTGTGCTCTTTGAGAACGGCAGGGGAGAGCTTGCAGTAAGACTTCTCTCGAGCGAGGGTAAATATTCCTTCGGAAATCTTAAAAATCAGGGTGCTACAACTCTCTGGGAGTACTGGACAGGCAAGCGCTCACACTCCCACCCCATGTTCGGTGCAGTTGTTGCATACCTTTTCCGGTATGTTCTCGGTATTACTCAGGAAAAGGACAGCTACGGTTATGAGAAAATTCTGATTGCTCCCTCAGATATTAAAATGACCGGTAATTTCAGCGGAAAAATAACCGTTCCGGCAGGTGAAATCTCGGTAACTGCCGAATACACCGAAAGCCGTGCTTATTTTGAAATTGAGCTTCCCGCAGAGGGTACCTTCAGATATAAGGACACAGAAATTTCCCTTACCTCGGGAAAGAACAAAATAATAGTTGAATGATTATGAAAAGAATAGAAGAGCTTGATAAAAATTTCAGAATGAATGTCCCTGTTTTTTCGGGGATGAAAACCTACGATATCCATACTCCGCCCTTTGCACTTTACGGACTGAAATATGATGAAAGAGGCTTTTTTCGTATGGATACCGATGTTGCAGATAATGTTTCCGAGGGCGTAAAAGCGCTTAATTTTAATACCTCGGGCGGCTGTCTTCGATTTCGGACTGACTCACGGAAAATTATCCTGACGGCAACCTTGCCCGATGTGTATATTATGAATCATATGCCTCTTTCCGGGGCATCCTCCTTTGGACTTTACTGTAACGGAGAGTACTGCGGCTTCTTCGGGGCACCGTCCCCGGAAGAATACAAGGGTACCTGGTCCGCTGAGCGGTATCTCCCTGAGGGAGAAAATGACGTTGAGATTTTCTTCCCCCTGTATAACAGCGTTAAAGAAGTGTATATCTCACTTGAAGAAGCGGCAAGCCTCAAAGAAGGAGACTCCTTTGAAGATAAGCTTCCCATAGTATTTTACGGCTCGTCAATTACTCAGGGAGGCTGTGCTTCACAGCCGGGAAATGCTTATCCAAATATGATTATGAGGGCGTTTAACCGCGAAATTCTGAATCTCGGCTTTTCGGGTAACTGCAGGGCGGAAAAGCTGATGTCCGACTATATCGGTAAAATTCCTATGAGTCTTCTTGTGTACGACTATGACCACAATGCCCCATCTGCCGAATTCCTTGAATCCACCCACGAAAGATTTTTTAAGGAATTCAGAGCTGCTCAGCCTCTTACCCCCGTTATTATGATGAGTGTTGCAGACGGTATTTTTGGTAAAGAAGAGATTGAAAAGCGCAGGGCAATTATTGAGAGAACCTATGATAATGCCCGTGAAAACGGAGATGAAAATGTGTATTTCCTTGACGGACAGCGGTTTTATGAGGAAACAGGACTTGGGAATTCCACCGTTGATACCTGTCACCCTAATGACCTGGGATTTTATGCATTTTATAAAAATATATCGGAACTTATAAAGGAGAATAATTTATGACAAACCCTTGCTTTATTGCCCACAGAGGCTTCAGCGGAAAATATTTACAGAATACGGAGGAAGCCTTCTTAAAGGCTGTTGAGCACGGCTCCGGCGGTATTGAAACCGATGTCCGTATTACAAAGGACGGAGTTCTTGTTGTAAATCACAACGAAACAGCGGTATTCAACGACGGTACAGAGCTTGCCGTAAGTGATTCTACCTTTGCTGAGCTTACAGCAAAGCCTCTTCGTAATGAATTTACCGATACAGAGGTTTATGTATGCACCTTCCGCAGATATCTTGAAATCTGCCGTGACGGTAATATGGTATGCTTCATTGAGTTCAAGGGACATTTCCCCGACGACAAAATAGACAAAGCCTTCCGTATGGCTGAAGAGGTATATGACCTTAAGATGTGCTCACTTCAGTCTTTCGAGCTTGATAATCTCATCCGTGCACACAAGGCATTCCCCGATTTGCAGATAATGCTTACCTGCGGTGAGCCCAATGAAGATGTATATAAGTGCCTTGAGCTGGGCTTTGACATTGATATGGCACATTCGGGTATTTATAAATCCCTTGTTGACCGCTTCCACGAAAAGGGGTTGAAGGTAGGGCTTTGGACCGCAAACGAGCCTCACGAGCTGGAGCTTTGCAGGCTTATGGATGTTGACTATATCGAGTCCGACTACTTTGCAGGCTTTGATATGAAATAATATGGATAAAAAGCTTTTAATGTACTATCTTGCAATTGCCTTGGGCGGAGTACTGGCGGCAATTGTAGGATATCACCAGGGAAAGAAACAGGGACTTCCCGTAAAGCCCCTTAAAACTTTTTTGTTTCTCGTCCTCTTTTTCGGTTTCTTCGGTGCCTTTCTTATGGGGCAGCTTCAGAATTTCGTAATGTCCCTTACAGGGCTTACCTATAATATCAGCCGTATGCGTATTTACGGAGGACTGTTGTTTACCCCTCTTTTTCTGTACCTTCCCGTAAAATATCTTGCAGGGGATTTTAAGCTCATTTCCGATATTTTTGCCCCCGGGGCATATCTCCTTCTCGGCTGTTCAAAAATCGGCTGTGCCGTGTACGGCTGCTGTTACGGAATAGAGTGGAAGTACGGAGTAGCCACTCCTTTTGATGATCACCTCTGCTTTCCCGTGCAGCTTCTTGAATCGGTGCTGTGCTTTATCCTTTTCGGTGTGATGTATCTGCTTTATACAAAAAAACGCCTGAAAAAGGGTTCAGCCTACCCCCTGGGGCTTATTCTTTACGGCATTGTGCGGTTCCTTGTCGAAAACCTGCGTTACTATCCCGAAGCCCACCGCACCTTCTTCCTCGGTGTCAACTTTTGGCAATTAGTCTCTGCCCTTACCGTCGTCATTGGAATTTTGTGGTTAATATTTTCAAAATACGGAAGAATTGTCCGTGATACTCAAAAATAAAAATTTAAGCGTAGGAGAGGGTTTTCTTCTTCTGTTATATAGAGTTGTAAGCCATGTGATTGCAAAAAGTGTAAAGCATCTTACTTTTGACAGTAACCCCGACCCTATCGCAGGTATCCATCCGATTTTTACTCGGGTGGATTTTTTTTGTTAATAATTTTGTTGAAAACCTGTTAATGTTAATAAACTATTCATTAATTGTGTAAAGAAAAACAACAACTAATGGCTTTGTTGTATAAGATAACCATATTTTGACGATAAACTTTAGATAAACTCTCTAAAGTGTTTTCGTTGACTTATGTAATTTAATTGTGATATCATAATGATGATATATTATACCCGTATTGCACCCTTTTTTGAAGGGAGAGGGGGTAATCGGTGTATTTGTATTTAGTTTCCCAAAACTAATTATAAAAAGGAGAGATTTTTTCATGGAAACAAAAGCTAAGTTAACCAAAAAGATACTTAGTACGTTCCTTGCAGTGCTGATGATCTTCTCAGCTTGTTATGTCGGCATCGACGGCGCATATACTGCATATGCAGCTGAAGGCGATTCCGAATATACAGTAGATCAGGTAGTAGAACTCATCAATGCTGCAACAGCAGGTGGTTTTACCCTCAGCAGCTCAGGCGACGCCTGGAACTATGCCGCTGACGACGGTAAAATTATTGCAGCAGCGGAAGCTATCTTTGATTATGCGGTAAACACATACCGTGAAGGAAAAGAGGCTACCAGCAAGGCTAACTCATCTGCAGGACTTTACGAAACCTTTATAGAGAAATTCAGTGGTAAGTTTACTAACACTACTGCTGCGACTCTACTCGTAAAGAATGTTCTTAATCCCGACGGTACAACTGTTTATAGTTATGAGTCTAAGACTACAAAGTCTAATAAGCTCGGTGAAACTACAACAGAGTTCACAAAAGGTGCTGATGTGACAGGAACATATCCTGTTGTATCATATCCCTCGTACTATGGTGCTTCAACTACAAGTATTATCACAAAAACATCAAACATTCAGCTTGACCTTAACAAGTACCTTATAACATTCGCAAAGATTGAAGACATCCCTTCAACAATCGTTACGGGTGTTAAGTACACATATGCGCACACCTACTCATCAAGTGCAACTGTTTCTGATGTTACATCAAGAACGGAAGGTTCGGGTTGTAGTGCTGAAACCTATTATACCCCTACAATCTCAACAGCTTACTGGAACTACATGACAAGTAAGCCCACAAGAGAGGTTACAAAGGATAAGACCATCAGAAAGGGTCTTCTTACACTTGAAAAGTACTTCAATGAAGAGCTTCTTGCAACAACCAAGGCTGACATGCTTGCAATGGATGTTTCAGACATCAAGACTCTTTATCAGACAACTGAGCTTATGTATCAGGATATGTCAAAGTACAACGACACAGTGCTTAATCACTTCGGTCTTAACGCTGCAAAGATTCATCAGTTTATGGAAGACCTTGACTTTGCATACCGTGTAGTTGCTGCAAAATACAATGTAGATATCCTTAACAATCTTATCGGCTCCGAGTACAACAAGGAAAGCTATGCTGAAATGTCAGCTCTTTATGCAAAGACCAGCACAGCTTACAATGTTGTTTACAGCATGGATGCTGAAATCATCAACTATATCTGCAGTGAAGAAGGCGGCTATGCTGACCTTTACGAATCTGCTATGGCACTTAAGGCAACTGCTGAAAGCTACAATGCAGTTCTCTTCGATGTAATGACAGAGCAGAAGCTTGAAGAAACTGTTGCAGCAATGGTTGCTACATACACAGAGTATATTAATGTTCTTAAAAAGGAAGACATTGATAATCCCTCTGATGCTGAGGTTATCGGTCTTAAGCAGAAGGTAGAAGCATTTGATGCTATCATCGCTTCCTACACAGGCTATTCATACTACAGAAACTACTGGACTGCAGAGTATGAAGCAGAGTGGAACAATAACTTCAAGGTAAAGCTTAATGAGGTTTACGAGGTTCGCGGACTTAAGGCTGAATTCCAGACTCATTACGATTACTTCCTTCCCCTCATCTACACAACACAGATGGATACTCTTGATAACGCAGCTCTCATTTCTCTTCATGCAGATCTTGATACAAAGATCGCAGAGCTTCGTGATTCATACAATGGTGTTGTTTCAAAGTGGGGCGGCGCAATTGCAGATAAGATCTTCAATGTTATTTATGAAGGCAGCCCATATCTCCTTCAGACACTTGTTGACTCTGTAAAGAGCACAGGTAAGGAGCATGCAAAGAGTCTTCTTATCGCAAGAACAGAGGCTCAGCTTGATGCAGTTTATGCATACAAGGATACAACAACTGTTAATTTCGATAACTTTGCATCCATCAAGTCCACTCTTACATACTTTGACTACGACCTTTACAACTATGTAAACGGCGGCGGTGAAGGTCAGAACAGCTGGCTTTCAGCTGACTATACCAATAAGTATGCAATGGTTCAGACCCTTCTTGACAGATATCATGCATTCTCCACATCAGACGGTAAGGCATTCTTTGATGAAGACTTTACATTTGCTAATGAAAACGGCTTCCTGGCAGTTCGTCCCGGCACAGAGGCTGACATTGCAAGAGACGAAAGCGATGTTTACTATGTATCCGAGGATACAATGGTTGGAACTGTTGAAAAGATGGACAGCTTCATCACATCCCGTGACTTCGGAGCTATCGTAGGTCTTGTTGATACAGAAACAGAAGAGTATTGCGATCTTGAGACATACATCACAAATATGCTCAACGAGATGCTTTATAACGATGCTCTCATAAACACCCTTGTTGGTGCTATCTACCCGATGGTTGTTGACCTTCTTAACACCGAGCTTATCGGTATGCTTGCAGACATGGGTGTAAATGATAATCCCGCTGCTTCTGCTTGTATCGATATCGGTGAAATGACAGATGGCGACGGCTCCGGTCACCTTTATGTTTACATGGACGATGACCTTTTCAACGGTCAGCATAAGCAGAGAAATCTTGATGAGGTTCTTGCAGATGCAGGTCTTTATGTATATCCCCAGACTCTTGCTGATTCACTTCTTATGTCCAACCCTGTTGCTTACGGTGTAGGTACTCCCATTTACACAGCACTTAAGGCTGCAGGCAGAGACTGGGCAGCACTTGTATGCGAAGACGACCCCGAAACAGAGCTTGTTGACGAAAGCAAGACTCTTGAATTTGAGTGGGGCGTATATGACGAAGAAACCTTCATTGACACAATGGCTGTTATCTTCGATTCACTTCTTCCCCTTCTTAACGCTGTTCTTACAAATACTGCGTTCAACGAAACACTTGCAAATGCAGCATATGCATATTCAACTGACACAAAGTATATCGTTAATGTCGGTAAGCTTGCTGTTTTCGGTGACCTGAACCTTCAGATTCCCGGACTTCCTGTATTCAACGATGTTCTCGTTCCTCTCTTCGAGATCCTCGGTGTTGACAAGATCCCCACACTTAAGTCCGGTGCATCAGGTGACGATATAGCAAAGGCTATTCTTCAGCCTATTCTTTCTGTTGTTGATGAGCTTCTTGCAGCTCCTCTTTCAACGGTATTTGAAATTCTCCCCAACCTTGTTTACTTTATCTCAATGGACTCTGTTCAGGAGATTCTCAACAGTCTTAATATCAATCTTCATCTTAAGATAGAGGCAGAAGTTGATAAGGACAACTCCGGTACTCTTGTTGACCTTCTCGGTGGCACACTTCTTAGCCTTCTCGGCGATAAGCTGGCTTTTGATGTTGAGCTTAAGATTGCTGATCTTCTTGATCTTTACGATCTTCTCGGCTTCGAAATTTCAGACTTCAATGAAATTCTTAAGTTTGCGCTTGGTGCATTAGGCGGTTCCGAAGAAGGCTCTGACTCTGCTGAGGGTGAAGAAGGCGGTTTAAATATCGACCTTTCCGGTCTTACACTTCCTCCCATCAGACAGCAGGAAATCATCTTCTGCTCTGACTGGACAACAAAGAATGG
Source organism: Acutalibacteraceae bacterium (assembly GCA_045652065.1). Lineage (GTDB taxonomy): Bacteria > Bacillota > Clostridia > Oscillospirales > Acutalibacteraceae > RUG806. The sequence continues at coordinate 6,903 of JAZRTO010000089.1, read as the reverse complement.
CAGAGTATACCTTGAGGCTAATAAGGGCGACCTTATGTACTGGCTTCTTAACTATGTTGTAACAGCTCTTGTTCCCGATGAAAACGGCAACAGCCTTCTTACATCACTTCTCGGCTCCGATATGGATCCTATGATCGGCAGTGTTATTGAAAGCGTTGTAGGAAATGTTACAAATGCTCCTGACCAGTTCCTTGCAGCTATCATTGAGCTTCTTAACCCCACAACATACGATCTCGCTGAAATGGATTGGATTGAAAGCCAGTACAATTACGGCGGAGTTGATGGCGCAACAGCTACATCTATCCTTTATCTCAACTATGCTGATGACTGGACTCAGGATAAGGCAAACTACCTTGCTGATAACCTTGACAGCCTCGTTGAAGCTGTTATGGAAATGGCAAAGCTTGAGCTTGGCGATGCAGCTTCTATCGGTGAATACCTTGAAGGTATGATAAGCGGCCTCTTCACAAATGCTAACATCACAGCACTTGTTGAGATGCTTGGCGGCTTCGGTGACAGCCCCAGTGCTATCATCGCTGACATCGTAGGCAAGCAGGTTGGTATTGATCTTGGAACATGGTTCACAGCCTTCGGTTATCTCTTCCCTGCAGAAACCTGGGCAGATGATGCTGAAATTATTCCTCTCGGCCACAGAAACTATGTAAACAACTTCGGTGTTGAAGGTATTGCTAACGAAGACGGCACAATCACATGGAGCTTCAATAAGCAGGTTCTTAATGATGGTGACGGCTATACATTCATTAATATTCTTACTCGTCTTCTCGGACCTGCAAAGGTTCTTATCGAATTCCTCTTCGCAGGAAACGATGTATCTGCATTCGATGGTCTTCTTACTCTTAATGGCTACGAGTCATACGCAACATCTCTCGGACTTCTTCTTGAGATGCTCGGTGTAAAGAATCTTCCCACTCAGGCAGACTTTGATAATGATGCAATGGGCAGCTTTTCCAACATGCTTATTGCTGTTCTTGACTGGTTCTATGCACTTACATCATCTGACGATATGTTGGAGCAGATCGTAGCACTTATCCCCGATCTCTTCTACTATATCGAATCAAACGGTCTCTCCGTTCTTCTTCACAACCTTCTTATGCCCGTTTGGGTGCTTGTTGATACAGTAAGACCTCTTATTAATGTTGACATTAACGGTGTTCTTTCACTTGTTGTATCCGAGTTCCTTAACTACGGCACACTTGATATCAATGTAATTCTTACATATGTTCTCACAGGTGTATATCAGAATAATGATCTTGACTACGTATATTACGCAATTGATATCGAAAGCCTTACATTCTCAGAGATTATTGAGAATATCGTTGATCCTCTCCTCGGAACAAACCTTACTGAAAGCGGTCTTGTTCAGCTTGGCATCAAGGGCTTCTGCTCCGGCCTTGCAGAGGAAGTAACTCCTGTAGGCACAGTTTACAAGCCAGCAATCAACGCAGCAGATACAATCACAATTCTTGTAACAGCACTTCTTGACTGCCTCACTCAGCCTGCTGAGGAAGAGGGCAAGATGAACGGTGATGTTATCTTCGGTCTTATCAGTGAAGATGTTGCAGGAATGTTCCCCGCAATTGTGGATCTTATCAAGGGTATTGATACTGAATATGCAGAACCCAACTGGGGTTATCTGTTCGCAGAAGGTACAGATGATTTTAATTTAGCTGAACCTGTAAAGACAATACATTACCTTGATTACACAACAGACTGGACAGAAGAGGCAGCTGAGGGCGTTTATGCAGCTCTTGATGATGTTCTCGAAATGTTCCTTCCCGATCTTCTTGCAGATATGGGTGCAGATAATCTTGCAACACTTGTAAACGGCATTCTTGAAGAAAACGTTTACTCTGACGAAATTCTCAATATGGTTGTTGAGACAATCGTAAATCTTCTTGCCGGCATCAATACAACTCTTGTTGAAACAATTGATGTAATGCTTGCAACAGACATCAGCAAGTGGTTCTCCTTCTGTGAGCTTCAGACTGATGAAAACGGCGAAGCAAAGTATGTATGCACCAAGGATTGGGGCATCGCAAGCGCTGAAGATAAGGGTGCAGCATTCAAGGCTGCTATCGTAGATGTTCTTGCTCCCGCTGATGAGCTTCTTAAGTTCGTATTCTTCGGTGAAAGCTTCAACTTCTTCACAGCTACCAAGAAGGAAGACGGTAAGTATGTTGCTGACGGTAACATCATCAACATCAACGGTATTGAAGGCTATGAACGTACATTCGTTCCTGTTCTTCGTGCTCTTGGTCTTGAAATGCGCTCTGCAGCAGATCTTGAATACAAGACATCTAATGCAGTTGGTGCAATCTTCGATGCAATCTTCGGTCTTATTGACAGACTTGCCACAAGTGAATCTGCTGTTCAGGTAGTATTTGAGCTTCTTCCCAATCTCATTTACTTCATTAACGCAGACGGTCTTAAGGTATCTGTAAATAACCTTCTTACTCCTGTAAACGCTCTCCTTGAAAAGGTAAGCGGTATCGCAGGTCAGGATCTTACAATCACTGCACTTCTCGGTGATGCACTTCCCATTGATATCACAAATCTTACAACTGATACACTTATCGCTCTTGCAAAAGACACAGGTATCGTACTTAAGAATGATGAAGTTGACTTCATCGAAATTCTTAAGAACCTCTATGTAGGTAAGTTTGCAGCATACGAATATGCAAACGGACTTACCGGTTATACTCTTGATGTAACAGGTGCAGAGCATGATGTTCTTACTATTGTTCTGTCACTTGCACTTGAGCTCTTCACACAGAACGCTGACCTCTTCGCAGGTCTCTTCGGTGAAGACGGTAAGACAATCGTAGATGCAATCATCAGCATCATCAAGGACGGCTACACCGTAACCTACACAGATATCGACTGGGGTTACATGTATGAAAACAAGACTGAAGACGGCGCATCTGACATTGATGCTAACCTCGCAGCTCTTACAGCCGGCTTCCCCGCAGCTTCCATCAAGTATCTTGAATACTCAACAGACTGGACAGATGCAACAGCTGCTTCCGTATACGGTGCGCTTGACAGCGTACTTGATATGCTTCTTCCCTCACTTCTCGGTGAAGATGAAGATCTCAAGGCTCTTGTAACAAATCTTCTTGACGGTACTGTTTACACAGATGCAAACCTTGAAACAATCGTTGAACTCATTGTTAATGCAATTGCCGGTCTTGACAAGAACCTCAGAGATGTTATTGATGTTGTTCTTGACACAAACATTGAAGGCTGGTTCACAATGTGTGAAGTAGTTGACGGTGAATATGTTGTTAAGGAAGGCACCTTCGGTGTTGATACAGCAGCAGATAAGAAGACAGCATTTGCAAATGGTCTTAAGGCAGTTCTCGCTCCCGCAAACAGCCTTCTTTCATGGCTCTTCTTCGGCGGCGAATATACATTCTTCAATGATCACAACGGTGAAGCTATCCTTACACTTACAGGTGGTCAGGGCTATGCTCTCGGTCTTGTTCCGATTCTTGAAGCACTCGGATGCGAGATGCAGCCCGCAGAAAGCTTCAAGGAAGGCAACACATACAATGTAGGTGAAGCAGTAGCAGCAATTCTTGACAGTGTTCTTGTACTTCTTGACAATCTCGATACAAGTGAAAATACTGTTGAATTTGCATTCTCACTTATTCCTAACCTTCTCTACTTCATTAACGCAGGTGGTCTCCAGGCTAGCGTTGCTAACCTCGTAGCTCCCGTTAACGGTGTTCTTGCAAAGATCGGCAGTCTTGTAGGTGCAGACAGCATCCAGGTTCTTCTTTCTGACCTTATCGGCTTCGACCTTTCCAACCTTGGTACAGATACTCTTCTTGGTATTCTTGAATCAGAAGTAGGCTTCGTAATGAATGCTGAAATGAAGCAGGCTATTAAGGATATCTATGCAGTAGGTACAGCTCAGAGCTTCACATCCGCAAGCGGCAAGACAGCCTACAAGGTAGCTGCTGACGGCGGAAACACTCTTACTGTTATCCTTTCCTTCGCACTTGATGCATTCAAGCTCAATAAGGCTCTCTTCGCAGACCTTCTCGGTGGTGAAGCTGTATATAATGCAGTTATTGCACTTCTTGCAGGCGCAGGTGAATTCACATACGATACAATCGATTGGGATTACATGTACGGCGGTGCAGAAGTAACATTTACAACTACTCCCGGTGCATCACAGTTCCTTCCCAAGTATGAAGATAACAATGCTGAAAAGTATCAGACAGTTATCAACTATCTCCAGTATGCAAACAACTGGAACGAAGATACTGCAGACTATGTTCTCAGTGTAATTGACGAGCTTGTTCAGAGCTTCTTTGAAGGCGACAGCTCACTTGGTCAGCTTCTTGACAAGGCCATTGCAAATGGTCTCTACCAGGATGACCTTCTTGAGTCACTTCTTGAATCTGTTGTAGGTCTTATCTATGATTATGCAGAAATCATTGAAGGTGCAGGTGCACTCCTCGGTGCAGAAAGCATTTCAAAGTGGTGGACAGAATACTGCACAGTTACAAAGGACGAAAACGGCGATAACGTTGTTGATGTAATTTATGACTTTGGTATTGATAGTCTCGAATCAATTGATGCTAAGAGAGAAGCATTCGTAAATGCATTCACAGAGGTTCTTGAACCTGCTTACGGCATTCTCGCATGGCTCCTCTTCGGTGAAGATTTCACATTCTTCAACGGCACAACAAGCGAAGTTCTCATCACTCTTAAGGGTGGCGACGGCTACGCAAAGGGTCTTGTACCTCTCTTCGAAGCAGTTGGCGCTAAGATGCCCAATGCTGAGAATTATGCTATCGGTAACTATGTAGACGGTAACTCAGGTCTTATTCCTGTAGAAAACTTCTATGTAGACGGCGTTCTTGATATGGAATACGCAGTTGAAAGCATCTTCTATGCTCTTACTGACTGGCTCCATATGATCTGCGGTCAGCTCAAGCCCGATGCTGAAGGTGAAACATTCACAAACAACCTTATCACAGCAATGCTTGAACTCCTTCCCAACTTCATCTATAACCTCAACGCAGGTACTCTTGATGCAGTTGTTAACAATCTCCTTATGCCCGTAGAAGCAATTCTTACACATCTTGGTGCATTCGGCGTAGAGCTTGATATCAAGGCTCTCCTTAAGGATCTCGGTATTGTATCTCTTGATTGGTACGGTGTATTCTCACTTGTTGAAGAGCTCGTAGGTCTCTACTGGTCTGAAAACATTCAGTACTTCCTTGCAAACCTCTATATTGGTAAGCTTGTAGCATACACCTCCGCAAACGGTGACATTGCTTACTATGCAACATACAGCACAGATGCAGATGAGGATCACCTCAACACATCAAACGCTGATATGACAACAATCCTTATCTCCTTCGTTCTTGACGGTGTTCTTGACAGAAGAAACGAAAAGCGTCTTGTAGGCTGGTTCGGTCAGGATATCTATGATGTTATCATGGTATTCCTTGAGAAGCAGATTGTTGATGTTGAAATGAAGGATATCAACTGGAATATTGAAGTTAATGAAACTCCCGTTGAACCCGGTGATGTTGTTGTCGGCGGTGAAGTTGACAACACAGTTGGCGGTGCAGATGCACTTTACGGCAAGCACTACACCAAGGAAATGGCAGATTACATCAACAAGTGGCTTCCCTCATTTGTTGACACTACAATCGTTCTTATCGGTGTTCAGAACGAAGAGGGTGAAAACTACACAGGTCTTACAGACATTCTTGATCAGCTCATCGGTACTACTCTTTACACAACAGCTAATATCGAAGCTATCAAGACAGCACTTGTTGATCTTCTTGCTTCACTTCCCGAGACAATCGGTCCCGAGCTTTATGATATTATCGTAAATGTTCTCGCAAAGGCTCTCAAGATTGACATTAATGATATCATCGATTACACATATGTACCCTTTGAAGATGGTGACAGAGACGGATTCGTAACAGCTCTTGTTGGTCTCCTTAAGCCTCTCAATCCTGTTCTCAAGTGGCTCCTTACTGATGAGAGACTCATCGCTCTCTTCACAACATCAGACGGCTCTGACGCTCTCGTTGTAGAAGGTGCAGAGGGTTACAAGTACGGTATCATTCCTCTTCTTGAGGCATTCGTAATGACAATTCCTGAGGCAGCTTATGAGGCTGACGGTGTTGACTATGCAGGCAGTGTTCTTGATGCTGAAGCATATGAGGCAGCAATAGAAAAGGACGAAAGTGCTCTTCTTGCTAACATCCTTAATCCCATCCTCAATGTTGTTGATTATGTTCTTGCTGATCCCGTAAACAGAATCTTTGATATCCTTCCCGGTATCATCTATTTCGTAAACTGCGGCGGTCTTGACACAGTTGTCAGAAATACTCTTAACGCAGTAGTTTCAATTCTCGAGAATGAGAAGATGATGAAGCTTACCGGTGGTATCTCAGTTGACAGCATCTATGATATGATCGGCTTCAATGCAGCTGAGCTTAATGTTGAAAATCTTCTTACAGGCCTTCTTGAAAGCCTTGAAGAGGAAAACGGAGTTGAGTTTACTGATATTGCAATTGACGCTGTAAACGATCTTACAGTCGGTGAGCTTTATGAGTTCACATCCAAGAACGGTAAGCAGGCATACACAATGAGATATGCTGAAGGTGCTGACAGACCTGACATGGTATCAACAGTTCTTGAAGCAGGTCTTGAGTTCGTATCTATTGAACAGAACGCAGAGGCTCTCAAGGCAATGCTTGCAGATTCTCTCAGCGGTGACGGATATGAATTTGTATGCTCACTTCTTGACAACTTCTCACAGATGGCAGCAAGTGAAGGCGGCATAGATGAAATTATGTATACTGTATATGAAATCTTCTATGCAGCAAACGTTACAATTCATGCAAC
>JAZRTO010000088.1:0-3607 GCA_045652065.1 Acutalibacteraceae bacterium | reverse complement strand
CGCATTGACGATGAAAAGTACAGAGAAATTATCACAAGGATGAAAGAAGAGCTTCTTTTGTGGTATATGAAAACCTGCGATACTGTACCGCAGAAGTATGACGACCGTTTTACGGATAAGTTTCTGCAGAATAATATTGCTTCGGTGGGTGTGCCTTTGATTTTTGCAAAAATTGCAACGGGAGCAATATCTCTGACCGGAAAAACCACAGCACAGTTCATTGATATGATAAAGACTAAATTCAAGCTGTGAGAATAAATTACGTAGCCCCTGACCTTCTTAAATGAAAGTCAGGGGCGTGTTCATCCGTATATATTTCTCATTGTTTCTTCGTCAATCTCACGGTCTTTGAAGTAGTACTTCTTATCCTCTTGAGTAATTGCTCTTATCACCCTGCAAGGATTACCTGCCGCAAAGGACCAGTCGGGAACATCCTTTGTAACCACACTGCCTGCACCGATGACTACATTGTCACCGATGTGAACTCCGGGGAGAATGACTGTATTACCGCCAATCCAAACATTATTGCCAACGGTAATCCCAACGCCATACCATATCGAAAAAGCCGAAGCTTGCGATGACACCGATAATTCCTATTGCACAGAAGGCTGACTGGAAAATCAGCTGTGTGGTTCTGTTTTTAGTCATAATATCACCTCTGATACAGAACTCTTATTAAAGAATTTCTATATCGTCTCCATCGTAAACCTTGCCGCCCTTGATAACCTTGGCGAAAACACCCTCACGGGGCATAACACACTTGCCTACAATCTTCTGAATTGCACAGCCTTCGTGACATTCCTTGCCTATCTGACTGATTTCAATAATGCATTCACCAACCTTAAGCTGTGTGCCTACGGGAATTGTATAAAGCTCAATGCCCTCGGTTGTAATGTTCTCTGCAAAAACGCCGTGACAAAGACCATCCTGAGGAAGTCCCTTTGATTTTTCGATGCTTTCCTTTGCAAGCAGACTTACCTGTCTGTGCCATTTACCTGCGTGAGCGTCACCCTCGAATCCGAAATCTTCGATAAGCACTCCGGGATTAATTTTAGTCTTGGGTGTGCCTTTCTTTTCACTTATGTTTATTGATAATACCTTTGCCATAATTATCCTCCTATTTTATTAAGTCCGTGAGAAGCACCGTAGCCGCAACTGAATTTATGTTCCATTGGCTTTGAGAGTATTGCTTCCCGTACTCTTTCTCTTAAAAGCTCTTCATTGTCGATTACATCCATAAGGTCGATTATCTCATCGTTGCCAAGACAAGATTTGACCTTACCGTCGGAAAGCAGTCTGATGCGGTTGCATTCACTGCAGAATTTATTGCTTAGGGGAGTGATGAAGCCGATTTTTCCTTTGAAGTTTTCTGCTTCATAGTATCTTGCCACACTTTTTTCAAAATCACTTTCCGATGAATTTACTGCCTTAAGGTAAGGAAATTGCCTTAAAATATCCTCGCCCTTTATTACAAGATTTTCATTTTCACCATCTTTTGAAAAAGGCATAAGCTCAATGAATCTTACATCAATTTTTCGCTCTTTTGCAATATCTATCAGACTTTCTGCCGATGAATCGTTCTGTCCTCTTATAAGAACTGCATTGAGTCTGATGGGTGAAAGGCCTATTCTTTCGCATTCATCGATACCCTCAAAGACTTTCTTTAATCCGTCATATCCGGTGAGCTTTTTATACTGTTCTTTGTCAGTGGTGTCAAGGCTTATATTTATTGCTGTGACACCTGCATCTTTCAAGGGTTGTGCAAGTTCCTTGAGCCTTATACCGTTGGTTGTAAGTGCAAGTTTTTTTAAGCCGTCGATTCTGCTGATTCTTTCTGCTATGTCGCATATATCTTTTCTCACAAGCGGTTCTCCGCCTGTAAGTCTGACTTTGGTTATACCGCAATCAGCAAAGGCTTTGACAATTTTTTCTATCTGCTCTGCTGTCAGCTCATTGCTATCTTTTTCATTACACGCTCCGCAGTAGGAGCAGTTGAGGTTGCACCTTTTGGTGACGGAAACTCGCAGATAGTTAATCTTTCTTCCGTATGAATCAATCATTTCTGAAGTCGCTCTTTCCGCCTGTCTTTTCAACAAGCTTTATTTCTTTGATTTCCATTTTGCGGTCAATTGCTTTGCACATATCGTAAACGGTCAGGGCGGTTACGGATGCTGCAGTAAGAGCCTCCATTTCGATGCCTGTTTTGTATGAGCATTTAGCAAGAGAATAAATGTATAATTCATCCTCACCGTTATTGTCAAAGGTGATTTCCACACTGTCGATGGGAATGTTATGACAAAGTGGGATAAGCTCCCAGGTGCGTTTTGCCGCCATAATGCCCGCTATTCTTGCCGCAGCAAGACCGTCACCTTTTTTCAGCTCTGAATAAAGAAGCTTCTGTAAGGTATCTTTTTCCATTTTTACCTTGGCAAAGGCTCTGGCTGTACGATGAGTGATGTCTTTTTCACCCACATCAACCATAAGAGCCTCACCCTTTTTATTAAGATGAGTAAAATCAGCCAACTTCATATCCTCCAATCTCTTTAAGTCTTTCTTTGAATTTATCACTTTTTATCATTGTAAGGAAAGTCTGTACCTGCTCACTGTCGTAAGCCTTTTCGTCGATAAGAATATCATATTCCTCGGTGCAGATTTCTATAAAATCAAGGTCATACATTTTTGCAGCAGAGTAAATGCCGAGTCCGCAGTCAGCATTTCCCGATGCAATAAGTGCCGCTACGGCTGTGTGAGTGAATTCTTCGTTGCGATAACCATCAATATCCTTTTTGTCAATACTGTTTTCTTTGAGCAGATAATCACAAAGAATTCTTGTACCTGAGCCTAACTGACGGTTAACATATCTGCCGTTTCTGATATCGGCAAAGGCTTTTATATTAAGGGGATTCCCTTTTCGTACCATAAGACCCTGTGTTCTTCCGACACCTTTAACGAGCTTTACATCACCATCGGGGAAGTATTTTTCAACATAACTGCTGTTGTATTCACCTGTGTTTGTATCCAGCAGATGTATAAATCCGAGATGCGCCTGATTGTTTTTGAGAGCAGTAATTGCACCCATACTGCCTACATGGCTTGATGTGAGGTTAAAGGCGGGATTCTCCTTTTTTATGATATCCGAGAGCTCGTCTATGAGAGGATCGTGACTGCCTGTTATAATGAGAGATCTTTCTATTTGTGAAAGGTCTTTCAGCAGTCTTATTTCAACTTCTTCACCCATATCAAAGCCTTCTGAGTTCTGCGGAACTGTCAGCATGCCGTCTGCCTTTGTAAAGCTTGTGATAACACCTGCTCCACGGCTTAAAGGTACAGCGGTGAGAGTATCACCCGATTTTCCGAGCGTTACTCTTACAAATTCCTGATATTTAAGAGAAGATACAACTCTTTTTCCGAGAACGGCTTTTACGATTCGCCGTGAATTGATCGGTGCTTTATAGTACTGTTCCGCCACAGCCTTGACTATTTCTTCCATAACAACTATCGCTGAAACAGGATAGCCGGGAAGACCAATTACAGGTACATTTCCTATATTGCCTAAAACGGCAGGCTTGCCAGGTTTAATGGCAAGACCGTGAAAAACAACTTCACC
>JAZRTO010000087.1:0-41108 GCA_045652065.1 Acutalibacteraceae bacterium | reverse complement strand
AGCCCGAAAAGAACTGGGAAATGACAAAGGTCGGAGCAGGTCCCACACCCATCGAGACAGATGAGGGCTGGCTTATGTTCTACCACGGTGTTCTTACATCCTGCAACGGCTTTACATATTCAATGGGTGCAGCAATTCTTGATAAGGACGAGCCCTGGAAGGTGCTTCACCGTGCAGATTGCTTCCTTCTTGCTCCTCACGAGCTTTATGAGTGTGTAGGCGACGTTCCCAATGTTGTTTTCCCCTGCGCAGCACTTTCCGACAGCGAAACAGGCAGAATCGCAATTTACTATGGTGCAGCCGACACAACTGTAGCCCTTGCTTTCACAACAGTTGATGAAACAATTGATTTCATTAAGAAGAACGACCTTTTAAAGAAATAAGATAAAAATTAAACCTGTCACTATATAGTGGCAGGTTTTAATTATTATTTTTGTGCGTTAAAGAGGGGGCTTTGTGCTCTTTTTTAATATCCCTTTTTTCCGATAAGGGATTCATCATCCTCAATCCAATCGGATACGGGGATGATTCTGTAATTATCCTTATCATCACGGATGATTACTTCCTTAATACCGGCGTTTATAACCATACGCTTGCACATACTGCAGCAGCATGAATTTGAAACATAGCTACCGTCAGAAACTTCAACACCAGTAAGATAAAGGGTAGCATCAATCATTTTGTCACGGGAAGCACTGATAATAGCATTAGCTTCAGCGTGAACGGAACGACAAAGCTCGTATCTTTCACCGCGGGGAATCTGAAGCTCTGTACGGATGCAGTAGCCAAGGTCAGTACAGTTTTTTCTTCCTCGGGGAGCGCCCACATAGCCTGTTGAAATAACCTCATCATTTTTTACTATAACTGCACCGTAACGTCTGCGAAGACAGGTTGTGCGCTGGGAAACAATTTCTGCCAGGTCAAGGTAATAGTTTATTTTATCTCTGCGTTCCAAAATAATTCAATCCTTTACAAAAATTTTCTTATTTGCTGAAATCTATCTGCTTTACACCGTCTCTGATGTATATTAAACCTGAAATTACTGCAAGCACAGCGGTTATCCACAAAAGTACCGAGGAGATTACACTGAGGGGGAAGCTTTCGGGGAGTACACCGAGCGAGTTTATTGCCATAAGAAGCATTATCAGTATAGTTGATACCATCTGTGAAACGGTTTTCAGCTTGCCCCAGATGTTTGCAGGGATGACAACACCCTGAGCGGATGCGGCAAGTCTTACGGAGGTTACCGCAAATTCACGGGTCAGCACAATGAAAACTATGTAAAGACTGCAAAGTCCCTCGTTCATAAGAGCTAAAAGAGCCGCGGTTGTCAGCATTTTATCTGCTACGGGGTCGGCAAGCTTGCCAAAGGTAGTAATAAGATTGTACTTACGGGCAATTTTACCGTCAAGGAAATCTGTGATACAGCCTGCAACATAAACTGCAAGACCGATAAAATAATGATAGGGAATGAAGGGTGCCATAAATACGAAAAGGAAGATTGGTGTCAGCACCATTCTTACTATTGTAAGCTTATTTGGTAAGTTCATAAGAAATCCTCTCAATATAAAAATTAAAAATCAGCTGTGCCGATAAGGTCGTATTCATCAGTTGAGGTGATAAGCACGTCAACTGCTTCACCGATGCCAAGCTCTTTTTCCGAAACAAAATTTATACCTGAATCAATTTCGGGGGCATCCATCCAGGTTCTGCCCGAATAACTGTCGGAGTAGGGATCATAGGCCTCAATTACACATTTAACTGTCTTGCCCAATAAGCTTTCGAGCTTATCGGTGAAAATGCCGTATTGCTGCTCCATAATAATTTCGCCTCTGCGCACAGCAGTTTCTGCATCAACTCTGTCGGGCAGCTTTTCTGCGGGAGTGCCTTCCTCAGGGGAGTATGAGAAGCAGCCAAGTCTGTCAAAACGAGCATCGTTCACAAACTGTGAGAGAATCTCGAAATCCTCCTCTGTTTCTCCGGGGAAGCCTGTGATAAAGGTTGTTCTTAAAATACAGTCAGGCATATAGGAACGGATTTTTTCTATAAGAGCAAGAAGACTCTTGTCGTCTCCGTGTCTGTTCATAGCCTTTAATATTTTACCCGATGCATGCTGCAAGGGAAGGTCTATGTAATGTAGCACCTTTTCACAGTCGCGCATAGCCTCTAAAAGAGAATCAGTTATTCTGTCAGGGTAACAGTAAAGTAGTCTTATCCACTGGAGTTCTTCAATCTTATTAAGCTCGTATAAAAGCTCGTCAAGACAGGGCTTTCCGTAAATATCATCGCCGTATCTTGTGGTATCCTGGGCAATTACGATAATTTCTCTTACACCTGACTGAGCCAGTGCCTTTGCCTCAAGAATGATATCTTCCTTTTTGCGGCTTCTGAAGGGTCCTCTTATTGAGGGAATAGCGCAGTATGTACAGCAGTTTGAGCAGCCGTCTGAAATTTTAAGGTATGCCCAGTGAGAGGGTGTTGTAAGTATTCTCTTGCCGCAAAGGGGCAGAGCCTCTTTTTCGGGGTAACGGCTCTTTTCAGTGCCTTTAAGAACATTGTTTACAAATTCAACAATGTCCCCGTTTACACCAAGCCCGCCTACAGCATCTACCTCGGGGATTTCATTGAGAATTTCATCGCGGTATCTTTCAGCAAGACAGCCTATAACAATAATTTTACCTACAGCGCCGTCTTCCTTATATTCAACCATCTGAAGAATGTTATCAATTGCTTCCTGCTTTGCTGCTTCAATAAAACCGCAGGTGTTGATAATTACAATATCTGCTCCGTAAGCTGTGTCTATAATCTGAAAGCCTGCAGCGTCCAGCTTTTCAAGCATAAGCTCGGAGTCAACCTGATTCTTGGGACAGCCAAGAGAAACAAAACCAATTTTTTCGTGCATACTTCTACCTACTCGTAAATGTTAATATATTTTGAAATGTCAGAAAAAGAATATCCCATACCTAAAAGCCGTCTTATGACACGGTCTTTTTCTTTCGGAGTGCTGTTTTCATCAATGTGATATTTTTCAATTACTTTCATTATACCGATTTCTCTGTCAATATCAAGAGAATTTACTGCATTTTCGGCAATAGAGATGTTAATTCCTCTGTTTTTCAGCTCTGATTTTATTCTTTTGGGGGCAAATCCTTTTCTGCGATACAATTCTTCAGCATACATAAATGCAAATTTCTCGTCATCAAGAAGATTTAAGCCCCGCAGCTTTTCTATTGCTGAAGCTGTCGCTTCCTCCGGAAATTTCTGCTTTAATTTTCCGCGTAGCTCAAATTCCGAGTGAGCACGCAAAGAAAGCATTCTCATTGCGCTTTCAAAAGCCTGAGAGGAGTCACCCGCAGCTTTAAGTGCGGCCAACTCCTCTGTTGTCACTTCGTCACCCTCACGAAAACGTGAGGAATACCATATAACGGCAGGGACGGTGAACATATATTCACCGTCTGCGTAAATTTTTATTTTGTTACCTTTAGCTGATACTGCACCTATTTCCATCAGTCAGCCGCAATATCAATTTTAATTTTCGGAAGCTTGCCGTTGTTGGGAGCAAGAATATCGTCATCCTCTTCCTCTTTCTTTGCCTTCATAGCGCCTTCGCCGGCTTTTTTAGGCTTGAAAGCATCACTCTGTCTGACCTTTGCTTCAACCTCTTTGGCAAATTCAGGATTATTAGTGATATACTGTCTTGCATTATCTCTGCCCTGACCGATTCTCTGCTCACCGTATGAGAACCAGGCACCGCTCTTGTGGATAATGTCAAGCTCAACGGCAATATCAAGAAGCTCTGACTCCTTGGAGATACCCTTGCCGTACATAATATCAAATTCTGCCTCTCTGAAGGGAGGAGCCATCTTGTTCTTTACAATCTTGGCTCTTGTTCTTGAACCGACAAATTCATTGCCGGGTGCCTTTATCTGCTCTGTCTTTCTTACATCGATTCTCATTGAAGCATAGAACTTGAGAGCGCGTCCGCCGGTAGTAACCTCGGGGTTGCCGTACATAACACCAACCTTTTCACGGAGCTGATTTATAAAAATAACAATTGTATTTGAACGGGAAATTGCACCTGCCAGCTTTCTTAATGCCTGAGACATAAGACGTGCGTGAAGACCTACATGGCTGTCACCCATTTCACCCTCAATTTCTGCACGGGGTACAAGAGCAGCAACGGAGTCGATAACAATTACGTCAAGTGCACCGGATCTCGTAAGATATTCTGCAATTTCAAGTGCCTGCTCACCGTTGTCGGGCTGCGAAACAAGAAGGGAATCAACATCTACACCGAGTGCCTGAGCATAGGTGGGGTCAAGTGCGTGCTCAGCATCAATGAATGCAGCCTCGCCGCCGTTTTTCTGAGCCTCTGCCACAACGTGAAGGGCAAGTGTAGTTTTACCTGAAGATTCAGGACCGTAAATTTCAACAATTCTTCCCTTGGGAAGACCGCCGATACCCGTTGCCTGGTCAAGCATTATGGAGCCTGTGGAAATAGCCTCCACATTAAGTGCATTTGTCTGCCCCAGACGCATAATAGCGCCCTTGCCGTACTGCTTTTCTATTTGCTGAAGCGCGGTTTCAAGTGCTTTTGACTTATCTGCCATTTTTGTGATTTCCTTTCATGCACAAACATTTGTTCGATGAATTGATTATATATTAACCTGAAGAAAAATGCAATAGGTTTTTTCAGTTTTTTACAACAATTTTTCCTTAAGCCCTATGTGCTTTTTTTGCACTAACAATATAACCACATTTTCTCTGAAACTTTTGTATAATATAATAATAGCAAAAATTTTTCCTTAATGCTATACTTTTTTATGAATTACAAAATAAAGGAGCAGATATTATGATAAGAGTTCTTGTATGGAATGAATTCAGACACGAAAAAGACCCTGAATGTAAGGCAAGTGAAATTTATCCTGACGGCATACATGCCTGTATTGCGGAATTCCTCGGAAAAGAGGAGGATATTGTTGTAAAAACAGCAACTCTCGACGATGAAAACTGCGGTATCACAAAAGAAATTCTTCGTGAAACCGATGTTATTATCTGGTGGGGACACTGTCATCACGATAAGGTGCCCGATGAGGTAGCGGCTATGGTGCAGGAAGAGGTACTTAACGGTATGGGAGCAATTTTCCTTCATTCTGCACATAAATCAAAGCCCTTTATGCGCCTTATGGGTACCAGCTGTTCTCTCACCTGGAGAGAATCCGATGATATGGAAAGAGTTTGGGTTTCTGCTCCCGGTCATCCTATTGCTCAGGGGCTGGGAAGATATTTTGAGCTTCCCGGAGAAGAAACCTACGGTGAGCCTTTCGGAGTGCCTGCTCCCGATGAAACAGTATTTGTTGGCTGGTACGATGCAGGTGAGGTTTTCCGTTCCGGACTTACTTATGTAAGAGAAAGAGGAAAGGTGTTCTATTTCCAGCCCGGACATGAAACCTATCCCACATATAAAAATCCCGATGTGCAGAAGATTATCACAAATGCAGTCCGCTGGGCAAAGCCCGTAAGCAGAATTGACAACTGTATGGACTGTCCCTGGGTTCCCAAGGTGTGAAAATACGCATAAATCCCCGTCTTTAACGCACAAATAAATTACAGGATATCAGCCGCGGCAAAAAAACGGTTGATATCCTCTATTTTTTGCCCCAAGGAAAAGATGTATTGTGCTTTGTTTTCGGTTCTTCGCAGTACCATCGTACAGCTTGCCGGAACCGAAAACAATAAATACGGCAATTTCTCCGTATTTTCACCATCTCTGACCGACTGAGAGCAGACCTTATCAGGTTAGTTTTTTCCGACACAGCAGGGAAGTGTTTCTATTTTCGTTAAGGTCTCACATTTCCCGCAATTGCATCCGCTTTTCTGCGGAAAATCGGCGCACTTACAGAAAATCTGAAACCTTTCCGAAAATTTTCGGCTTGCCTTCATATCTATGTAAAAATGTATTTTTTCTTGATTTTTTACGGTTTTGGTGCTACAATTCTTTTCCGTAATAATCACAAAGGATATATTTCAGTTAAATATGGTTTATTCATTCAAAGAAAATAAAAAAGCCTTTCTTCAGGGTCTGAAGGACGGCTTCCCAATAGGACTCGGTTATTTTGCCGTGGCATTTTCCCTGGGTGTTCTGGCTAAAGAAGCAGGTCTTTCCGCCTTTCAGGGCTTTCTTGCAAGTGCCTTATGTGCAGCCTCTGCGGGCGAATATGTAGCTTTTACTCTTATTGCTGCAAATGCTACCTATATTGAGATGGCAATTGCCACCTTCGTTGCCAATGCAAGATATCTTCTTATGTCCTGTGCCTTAAGTCAGAAAACAGATCCCAAAATGCCGTTTATCCACAGACCATTTTCGGCAATGTATATTACAGATGAGCTTTTTGGAATTTCCATTGCAAGGGAAGGCTTCTTTAACCCCTGGTACCACTACGGCGGCTCTCTTACTGCCGTGCCCTTGTGGGCAATAGGTACAGCGGCAGGTGTTATTGCCGGAAATATTCTTCCCGTTTCCGTTGTAAGTGCCCTTTCTGTTGCTCTTTACGGAATGTTTATGGCAGTTTTCATTCCTCCTGCAAAAAAAGACAAAATTATTGCAGGTCTTGTGGCAGTAAGCTTCATTTTAAGTTACATGGCGAGCTGTCTTCCTGTAATTTCGGATATTGCCGAGGGGACCAGAACAATTATTCTGACAGTAATTATTGCAGGGGCTGCCGCAATTCTCTTCCCGAGAAAGGATGAAGAGGAGGAGACGACAAATGGATAAAAATATTTATATATACATACTCATTATGGGTGCCGTTTCATATCTTATAAGGGCAATTCCCATGACCTTGCTGAGAAAGCCTATAAAGAGCCGCTTTGTAAAGTCTTTTCTTTATTATGTCCCCTATGTAACCCTTGCTGTTATGACCTTCCCGGCAATACTGAATGCAACTCAGTCTCCCGTATCGGGAATTCTGGCTCTTCTTGTGGGAATTGTTACCGCCGCCATCGGCTTCAATCTTATAAAGGTTGCCGTTTCCTGCTGTGTGACTGTGTTTGTTGCCGAGCTTATAATTACATATTTCTTTTGAGAAGCCGTAATGGTATCGTTCCTATTAATCTATGCTGTCTGTTTTGGTCAGACAGCATATTTTTTTGTAAAATTATGGATTTTCGTTTTTTCTTATGCTATACTGAAATATATTATTAACGGAGAGAAAATAAATGACTATTATTGAAAACAAAACCTTTGACGAAGAAAGAGCACTTTACGGTTCCCTCGATGTCAGGGCGGTTAATTGCCGTTTTGACGGTCCTGCTGACGGTGAAAGTGCCTTTAAGGAAAGCGGAAAAATTGCAACAGAAAACTGTTATTTCAACCTGAGATATCCCTTCTGGCACACACATACCCTGAGCATTAAAGACTGCGAAATGACCTCACTTTGCAGAGCTGCTTTGTGGTATTCCGATGACATTACCATAGAAAATACAAAGCTTCACGGCATAAAGGCTTTAAGAGAATGTGAAGGCATTTCCATTGATAACAGCAGCATTATTTCCCCCGAATTCGGCTGGTTTTCAAAGAATATCAATATGAAAAATACTTCTGCCGAGGGTGAATATTTTATGCTGAAGGCTGAAAATCTTCATTTCAGCAATGTGAGCCTTACGGGAAAATATTCATTTCAGTACATAAAAAACTGTACCTTTGAAAACTGCAATTTTGATACAAAGGATGCTTTCTGGCACGGAGAGAACATTGTTGTGAAAAATTCTGTTGTAAAGGGTGAATACCTTGCCTGGTACAGCAAGAATATAACCTTTATTGACTGTAAAATTTCAGGTACACAGCCTCTTTGCTATTGCGAGGGACTTAAAATGATAAACTGTACCCTCCAAGAAGCAGACCTTTCCTTTGAAAAGTCTGAGGTTGAAGCCCAGATCACCACTTCCGTAATCAGCATCAAAAATCCAAAGTCGGGATACATAAAGCTGCCCTCTTACGGTGAGCTTATTATGACAGAAGAATCCTCCTGCGCAATAATAACGGAATAAAAAAACGGCATAGATCTGAAAAAACAGATTTATGCCGATATTTTTTACTGTATAATGGGAGGCAAAAGCTCAAGCACCGTATCAATGAAAACCTGAAGCTGAGGTGTCATAGCCTTACCTTTAAGGTATGCCAGCTGTGACCACTGGTTAAACTCACATTCGGGTACGTTGATTTGCTTGAGTGAGCCTTCCTGAATGCTTTTTCTTACTTCAAACACGGGAAGCATTGTTACGTAATTTGAGGTTCTTGTAAGACGCATTATTGTGTCTGTATTTGAAATTTCAATTGCAGGTGTGACAAAAAGATTTCTTTTTGCCAGCTCGTCATCGAAAAGATATCTGTAGCCTTCGCCCTGAGGCATAAGAATGAGCTTTTCTTTTGTTATTTCCTCAAAAGAAACTTCATCCTTTTGGGCTATGGGATTTTCGGGGTTGGTGACGAAAACAATGGGTTCGACCTCTTCACGTACACGCACCCATTCTTTTCTGGGTACCTTATAGTCCAGCATATAACACAGATCAAGCTCGTTTGTGCGGACTTTAGCTTCAATTTCCCTTGCCGAGCCTACAAAAATGCTTAAATTTATGTGGGGATAACGGCGGTTGAATTCGGGAAAGATAGGAATGAAGCAGGATTTCAGTATTGAGTCTACAAGGCCGAAGCGTATAGTTCCCTTCATATCTTCGCTCTGAGTGGCAAAATTCTGAGCCTTTTCAATGGCTTCTATAACACCGTTAGCATATTCAATGAAATTAAGACCGAACTGTGTCAGCTTGATGTTTTTACCTATTCTGTCAAAAAGCGGAACCCCCAGCTCATTTTCAAGCTGCTGCATCTGAACAGTAACCGCGGACTGCGAGTAGCCCAGCACCATTGCAGCCTTTGTGAAGTTGTTGAGTTCTGATACCTTTAAGAAGGTTTTTAGATTTCTGATATCCATCTGTATCACCGATTATAAAAAATTATTAAAATGCATTATTTATTACTAATTCTTATGATATAGCAAAATTTACATATTGTCAAGACTAAATTGCACTAAAAAGGCGAATGAGGAGTATATTTTGCACAAAATGTAATTTTATATTTGTGCAGTAATGCCCGCTTATTGTGTGCTAAAATGACATATATATCCCGAAATGCACATTATCTTAGAATGTCTGCATTTCATTTTAATATAAATTTGCAAAAATCAGCCTGACAACAGGCACTGCTTAATCTGAGGAGAAGATAGACATGAGTTGTAAGATCATAGCACACAGAGGTGCAAATAAAAAAGCACCTCAGAATACCTTGCCTGCCTTTATTACTGCAGTAAACGAGGGGACTGACGGCTTTGAAACAGATGTACATCTGACAAAGGACGGTGTTCCCGTTATATGCCATAACTATACCATTGATGCTACATCTGACGGTAGGGGAGAAATAACATCATATACTCTTGATGAATTAAAAAAGTTCGACTTCGGTTCATATTATTCTGATGATTTCAAGGATACTTCCTTGCCCACTCTTGATGAATTTCTTGAAGTGGCAGCGGAAAGCTCCTGCGAAATAATAAATATCGAGCTTAAATGCCCAAAGGACAGTAACATAGCCCGTCTTGTTGAGGCAACCTTCAGATCTGTAAAAAAATACGGCTGTCTTGACAGAATTATTATTTCAAGCTTTTCTCCCGAGGTGCTGAAAACCGTAAAGGAAATTGATGCAAGATGCAAAACTGCATTTCTCTATCCTATTTCCCACCCGTCGGTATGCCGTCTTGTGCTTTACCCCTTCTTTATAGTGAAGCAGATAGGCTGTGATTTCATACATCCTGCATCAATTGTTGTGACCAAAAAGATTGTTAATATAGCTCACGCACTGGGCTTAAAGGTAAATGTCTGGACAGTAAACGAGAAAAAGACAATAGAAAAGCTTCTTGATATGGGGGTTGACGGAATCATTACAGATAAGCCCCTTGAAACAAGAGAAACAATAAATGAATATGAACAGAAGAAGGCGAGAGAAAATGTTTGACGGCAAAATGAAGGCTGTTACCTTCAGTTATGATGACGGTGTAACCCAGGACAGAAGGCTTATAGAGGCTTTCAATAAGTATGGTCTTAAGGGTACATTCAATATAAATTCGGGTCTTCTCGGCACGCAGAATGTTTTGACATATGGCGACAGGAGTGCTCAGCATAATAAGGTAAATCCGGAAGAGGTCGGAGCTCTTTATAAGGGTCACGAGGTTGCTGTGCATACAATTACGCATCCGCATCTTCCGGGGCTTGCTGAGGAAGAAATTATCCGTCAGGTTGAAGGAGACAGACTTGCACTTTCGGAGCTTTGCGGATATGAGGTTGTAGGTATGGCTTATCCCGTAGGGGGAGTGAATTTCGATCTTCGTGTTGCTGATATTATAAGACAGCATACAGGAGTCAGGTATGCAAGAACCTCAGTACATACCTTTAATTTTGAGCTGCAGAAGGATCTTTATATTTTTGCTCCCACCGTGCATCATAATGACACTGAGCGCTGTATGAAAATAATTGATGATTTTCTGGCACTTCAGGCAGATAAGCCGCAACTTCTCTATATATGGGGACACAGCTACGAGTTTGACCTTTTTGATAATTGGGATTTTCTTGATGAAATCTGCAAGAAGCTTGCGGGACACGATGACATTTTCTACGGTACAAACCGTGAATGCTTCGGATTATAAGAATATAAATAACAGGCACAGAGCTACAAAAAGTAGTTTTGTGCCTGAAAATTTTTACGGGCGGGATTATCCCGCCCGTTGTTAATGCTTATAGTTTTGCAAGAGATTCTTCAATTTCTCTTTTTATTACATTGTATTCATGTGTAAGTCTTGCAATAAGATTTCTTATGAGTCTTACAAGCTTTGCAAAAATGTTTTCAGTTTCAACCTCGGGTTCTTCGCCCTTGCCCATATAACAGCCGATGTTGTTGCTTTCAATTTCGTTACCGAAGAAATCATGAGTCAGACCGTCTTCAATCTTCATTCCCTTGCCGATAAGGGGAGAGTTGATAGCAAGCTGATAAGCTTCAATCAGTTCATCTGTTGAAAATCCGGGATTTGTATTCATTGACAGAGGGTCGCACATAAGATTGAGTGTGTTATAGTAGCAGTTGTTTGCATAGGTGTTTCCTGCTGTAAACTCATCTCCCAGGGTACAGTTCATAGGTGCACCGTCAGAAGCCACAAAAATATTGTTTGCAATAAGGCTGTTGGTGAGGTTATAGAACTGTATTTCATCGCTGTTGATGATTGTGTTGTTATAGAATTTGAAGTTATCCTCACCGTTGCCTGAGGCAAGAGAGCTTCTGCCCTTGTTGTCATTAACGGAAAGGCAGTATCTTACGGTATTATTCTTCTGAGGTTCTTTTTTTGCATTGTTTACAACGAAGCGCATATTGTCGTGGGAATAAATGTATTGATATGTGCAGTTGTTTGAGTCGGAGTCAAAGTCAACGGTCATACCGTCGCCAAAGTTCTTCTGACCTGCAATTTCGCAGTACTGAATAGTGCTGTTTTCCGAGCCCCAGAACCACATGGCTGCTGTGAAATACTGAATCTCGCCGTTTTCATCAACACCCTCGCCCTGACAGGTGTTAATAGCACGGCAGTTTGTAACAAGAGCACCGTCGCAGAT
The DNA here is from genome assembly GCA_045652065.1 of Acutalibacteraceae bacterium. GTDB lineage: Bacteria > Bacillota > Clostridia > Oscillospirales > Acutalibacteraceae > RUG806. Next base: position 29,399 of record JAZRTO010000087.1, on the reverse strand, counting down.
GCCGATAACTACTGCTTCAGCATCCATTTCATGGAAATAGCAGCCTTTTACAAGCACACCCGTATTGTATATGGGGTCCTTTACTGCATTTTCACTCCAGGGATCCTGCTGGTCATTCCATGAGCCCCATATCATAAAGCCGTTTGCGCTGTCATAAACCTCACAATTGGTGATGGTAAGGTCATTTACGGGATAACGGGAATTGGAGGGAAGTCCCTTAACCATAACAGCCGCACGGGCGGGAGCTGCACCTCTTGAAAAATCGTCACGGTTAGTTACCTTACCGTTGGGCAGACCGAAGAAGTATACATTGTCAATTGTAATGCCTACGCTCTCGGAGTTTATTGTATCAATCCAGATACCGCCGCCATTGGGTGCTGTTATCTGAAGATTTGAAACACTGATGTAAGAGCAGTCAATGAATGTGAAAACTTCATCTGCAAGCTCTGTTTTAAGAAGAGGTCTTTCGCCCTCGCCGTAGGAGGAAATTACAAAGGGAGCATTCTTTGTGCCCTTTATTCCTTCAAGTGTGACTGTACAGTCATAAGTACCGCCTGCTCTGAAAAGAACAGTATCTCCGCCTGCCAGGGGCGCTTTGCAGTTTACAAAACCGTCAAGATCCTTCCAGGCTTCTTCAGGGGAAGTACCTTCATTGGAATTGTCTCCGTCAATTGAGTCTACATAGTAGGTATAGCCCGTGTCAGCGGCAGATGCTGCGGGTGCAATTGCAAAAAGTGACAGCACCATTATAATGCTGAGAGCTATGCTTAAAAATTTTTTCATAAAAGTCCCTCACTTTATTTTTTCGTAATATAACAATACCATACACTGTGCAATCTGTCAAATTATTACTGGTATATAAGAAAAAAATGTTCAGAATGAAACAAAATAATTGACTGTGGTTTTACAGTGTGATATTCTTATTATATTAATATAATACAAATGGAGTGATACTATGGCACAGTTAAAAATGTATTGGATAAACGATAAGAAGGTTGACCTTCTTCCCCTGCCCGAAGGCTATTCGTTTTCAAAATATACCTCGGAAGCAGATAAGATGGCATGGGTAGAGTGTTGTAAAAACGGTCTTGTAGGGGACGATGCAACCGAGGCACAGTTTGATGACAGCATTCTCGGTATAGAAGCCTGCGACCCTTATGATGATGTTTTCTTCCTTGATTATAACGGTGAGCATATAGGCACAATTACCGCTATCAACCATAAGGATCTTAACATGGGTAATATGCACATGGTTGGTATGAAGACCGAATTCAGAGGAAAGGGTCTCGGTAAATACCTCAATAACCGCTGTATTCACAAGCTTTCAGAGGAAGGTGTAAAATTCATCCGTCTTACCACCGATGAGTGGAGAAAGGGTGCAGTAAAAAGCTATCTTACTTCAGGCTTTGTTCCCGTTCAGTATGAAATGGGTATGGAGGAGCGCTGGCAGAAGGTGCTTGAAGAATATAACATTGACAGTGTTGATATGCTTTATGAGGATTGCAGTCTTTATAAGAAGATTTACAGAGAGTCACTTGCAACCAAGGTTAAAATCGGTGTTGTAGGCTCCCGCCGCGGACAGACAATGCTTAACTACTGTAAGACAGGCTTTAACTGTGAGGTTGTTGCAATCTGTGATAATGCTCCCGAATTCCTTAAGAATGCAAAGGAAAAATACGGTGATGACGGTATCACCTATTACGATAATTTTGATGAATTTATAAAGCACGATATGGACGGTGTTGTTCTTGCAAACTTTGCAAACGAGCATGCACCTCTTGCAATTAAGGCAATGAAGGCAGGTAAGCATGTATTAAGTGAGGTTTTACCCTGCCAGCATCTTAAGGAAGCAGTTGAGCTTATTGAAGCAGTTGAAGAGACAGGCAAGATTTATGCTTACGCGGAAAATTACTGCTATATGCCCGCACCCCGTGAAATGAGACTTCAGTACAAAGAGGGAAATCTCGGTAAATTTGAATACGGCGAGGGCGAATATGTTCATAATTGCGAACCCGGCTGGCACGGTTATACAAACTGTGACCCCAATCACTGGAGAAATACTATGAGTGCCTTCTATTACTGCACTCATTCCCTTGGTCCTCTTCTTCACATCACAGGGCTTCGCCCCGTAAAGGTATCGGGCTTTGAAATTCCCTTCAACGACAGAATGTACCGTATGGGTGCATATGCCGGTGCTATGGCAGTTGAAATGGTAACTCTCGAAAACGGCGCAGTGCTCAAGAGTGTTCACGGTGTAGGTCCTGCAAGAAATTCCGTATGGTATTCTGTTTACGGCTCCAAGGGCAGACTTGAAAGCGCAAGAGAGGATGCAGAAAACGGCGGTGTAGGAAAGCTCTACGGAAATCTCGACAAAAATGAGGGTGACAATACCTTTGAGGCTAAAGAAATAAATACCGACGATTCTCTGACAAAGCTCGCTGAGGAATCAGGCCACGGCGGCTCCGACTTCTATACAATGTACCACTTTATTCAGGCAATAAAGGGTAACCGCAATGCTGAAATTGTTGATGTATATGAAGCAATGAATATGTTCCTTCCCGGTCATTTCGGCTACTTGAGTGCTATGAATAACAATCAGTCTTATGACATTCCCAATCTCAGAGAAAAGTCTGAAAGAGACAAGTGGAGAAATGATACCACCTGTACAGTCAAGGAAAAGGCAGGGGATATGTATATTCCTTCTTATTCCAAGGGTAATCCCGAAATTCCCGATGAGGTTTATGAAAAATTAAAGGAAAAGCTTGAAAAAGAAGCTTAAAAGAGCTCGGGGAAAAGGAATTATTCTTTTCCCCTGAGTTTTCAATAAATCTTAAAAGGACGGAAAAGCACTATGAAAAAAGTATGTATTATTCTTTCCCTTTTGTTAGTATTCTCTTGTCTTGTTCCTGTTACGGCATCAGCCGAAGATGCAGGCGGATATATAGTCCTCGGTGAAGCTGACGATACATATCTTGCTGCCGGACAGACACTTTCCCGTTATCTTGAAGAAATTACCGGGAAAAAGTTCCCTCTTGAAAGCGGTGAGGGACTTGAATTTGCACTTCTGAAATCCGATGCCGTTGCAGATAACGGCTATGTGATAGAAACCGCAAAAAATAAGGTTACTATTACCGCAAACGGTACAAGAGGTATAATTCACGGTGTTTATGCCTTCCTTGAAAAATACTGTGGCTGTGACTGGTATACCTCAACTCTTTACAGTATCCCGAAAAATGAAAATCTTGTGATTCCTGCAGGTGAAAAGACAGAATACAAGCCTTTCTTTGAATATACGGACACGGACTGGGTAAGTCCCCGTGACGTTGAATATTCACTTGCAAACGGACTTAACGGCAATCCTTACAGAATAATTCCCTCAGAGCTCGGCGGAAATGTTTCCTATATTTCCAACTTCTGCCACACTTTTACAACACAGTTCTGTGCATCCGCAACTTATTTTGAGGAGCATCCCGAATATTTTGCTCTTCACATGGGAATGAGAGTTCCCGACCAGCTTTGCCTTACAAACGAGGCAACCTATGAGATTGTCCGTGACGAGGTTATGGCGCTTCTTCAGGAAAAGCACAATCCCGACGAATCACTGCAGATAATCTCACTTACTCAGCACGACAACAGAAAAATGTGCCAGTGTGCCGATTGTATGAAGCTTGACAATGAAAACGGCGGACATTCGGGTACGATGATTACATTCGTTAACCGCATTGCCCGTGACGTGAAGGCAGCAGGCTATGACAATGTGGCAATTGACACCTTCGCATATCAGTACACAAGAAAGGCTCCCACACAGGTTGTCCCCGAGGATAATGTAATTGTCCGTCTTTGTACCATTGAATGCTGCTTTGCACACGCTCTTGATGATGCCTCCTGTACTGAAAACGTAGCTCTTATGTCCGACCTTTCCGACTGGAGCAAAATCTGCGACCGCATTTACGTGTGGGATTACACCACAAACTATGCAAATACCCTCGGTATTTTCCCTGATTTCGGAGTTTTACAGAAGAATATTCAGATTTTCTGCGAGAACAATGTTGCAGGACTTTATGAAGAGGGCAATTACTATATGGCAGCCTGCGACGGTGAATTCGGTGAGCTTCGTGCATACCTTCTTTCAAAGCTTATGCAGAATCCTTATCTTGATTATGATAAGACTATGAATGAATTTCTTGAAGCCTACTACGGTGCCGGTTGGGAAAGCATCCGTGAATTCATTGATATGACAACCGAAAAGCCTGTTCCCGAAAACGAGCACCTTTTCATTTATTCCACTATGAACGAAACTCTCGGTTTTACGGCAGAGGATATTGAAAAAACCGATCTTTTGTGGGAAACTGCAAAGGCACAGGCAGAAACCGAAGCTCAGAAAAACAATGTCATAAGAAGTGAAATTTGCTGGAGAGTATGGAAGGCATATCACTCTTCAGACAGTGAAGAGCATCTGGCTCTCATTGAGGATATCAAGGCTCTTGGTATCACTCAGACCCGTGAGGGGGATACCAAGGGACCCGACGGACTGAATTTCCTTGACGGCACGGTTAAAAAATGGGGAGATAAGGTTTTATTCCCCTTATCAATTGTATTTTATGCAATTTCTGTAGCACTTTCTGTTGCTATTGCAGTAATTGCAGTTGCGAAAAAACCCAGAAAATATGTTTACCTGCTTCTTCCCGTGCTTATAGGAGTTTTCTTTGAAATCTTCGGATGGCACAGAAGAGCATATATTGCCTGGGTGGATGTTGATGAATATTATCTGACACTGGGGCTTATTGCAGCTCTCTTTGCCTTCGGCGGCGCTCTTGCAGAAAGAGGAGTAAAGCGCAGACTTCTTTCTGCTTTGCTTATTGCCGCAGGATGGGCAGCGTACTATCTTGCATTTGTCCTGGTTATCAATAATGTTATTTTCAATAACAATGCAGGCTCTCTTGCAATAGGTGCAGCTTTTGCCTTTACGGGAATTTATTCAATATTTATTCTTGCAGTTAATCTCAAAAAACTTATAAAGGAAATGAAAAAATGATAGAAAAATATTATCTTTCTCCTGAATATTTACATATCGGCTGTGAAAAGCCTGCCGCATATTTTATTCCTTTTGCAAAGGACGAGGACTGCACAAAGGAAAGAGAGACGTCATCAAGATTCACTCTTCTTAACGGTGAGTGGGATTTTAAGTTCTATCCCAATGTGAGAGAGGTTGATTTTACGGCAGAGGGCTATCCTGCATCCGAAAGCTGTCCCGATAAGATGAAGGTTCCCTTCAACTGGCAGCTGGTGCTCGATAAGGGCTATGATGTGCCCAATTACATCAATCAGGACTATCCTTATCCCGTTGACCCGCCCCATCTTCCCGATGTTATTCCTGCTGCTCTTTACAGAAGAAGCTTTTCTTATAACAAGAAGGACGGCAATGCATATTACCTCTCCTTTGAGGGCGTTTCTGCAGGCTTTTATCTCTGGGTAAACGGTGAATTTACAGGTTATTCCCAGGTAAGCCATGCAGAAAGCAAGTTTAATATTACGGAAAAACTCTCCGACGGTGAAAATGTAATTGAAGCTCTTGTTATAAAGCACACAGACGGCTCATATATGGAGGATCAGGACTTCTTCCGTCTTTCGGGTATTTTCCGTGATGTTTACATTCTCGAAAGAGATGAAAAGCATCTTAAGGATATCCATATTTTAAGAGATATAAGCGATGACCTGACAAAGGCTGTGCTTACGGTAAAAACCGAATTTTCCGAAGACACAGAGTTTTCCTGGATGCTTATTTCTCCTGACGGTGAAGAGGTGCAGTCAGGCACTGCCTCGGGTGAATTCATTATAAGTGTTGAAAATCCCGTTCTGTGGAATTCTGAAATTCCGCTGCGTTATCGCCTTGTGCTTTCCTACGGTAACGAGGTAATAAATATGCCTCTGGCTCTTGTAAAGGCTGAGATAAAGAATAAGTGCTTCCTTGTAAACGGAAAAAAGGTGAAATTCTACGGCATAAACCGACACGATTCAAACCCCGAAACAGGATATAGTGTAACAATGGAGGATATGAGAAATGACCTTTATATCCTCAAGGGTGCAAATGTCAATATGATAAGAACATCCCACTATCCCAATGACCCCAGATTTGTTGATCTCTGCGAGGAAATGGGCTTTATGCTTGTTGACGAAGCAGACTTTGAAAGCCACGGTATGGGTTATAACTACGGGGACTGGTATTGGGATTACTGGGCATATCTTGCAGATACTCCCGAATGGAAAGATGCCTGTCTTGACAGAGCAGAGCGTCTTTTTGAAAGAGACAAGAATTACGGTGCCGTTGTTATGTGGAGTCTCGGTAACGAATCGGGCTGCGGTGAAAACCACCGTATTATGGCAAACTGGATAAGAGGCAGAGATAAAAATGCCATTATTCATTATGAAAACGCAAGACTTGAATATGAAGGCAGAGTAGGCGGCAGAGATTTCAAGGATATTTCCGATGTGGAAAGCCGTATGTATGCAGAGCTTACTTATCTTCATGAGTTCCTTAATGACGAAAAGCAGACAAAGCCCTTCTATTATTGCGAATATGTTTCCGACAAGTGTACGGGAGATATTCCTCTTCACTGGAAGGACTTTGAAAAATATGATCAGTACACGGGCGGCTGTGTATGGGAATATTGTGACCATGCAGTAAACATCGGTACAAAGGAAGAGCCGAAATACCGTTACGGCGGTGACTTCGGTGACTATCCTAACGACAGATATTACTGTGTTGACGGTCTTGTATATCCCGACAGAAAGCCTCATCCCGGATTCTTCGATATGAAGCAGACCTACATCCCGATAGAGGTTTCATATAATGACGGAAAGCTTACCGTTTTCAATAAGAGATATTTCAAGGACCTTTCCGAACAGGATATTATTGTTTACCTTCTCAAGGATGGTAAGGTTTCCGATGAAATAAATCTCGGTGCAGGTGATATAGCCCCCCGTGCAGCTAAAGAATTCAACCTTCCCTTTGACACAGCAGGGGATAATGTTACTGTTACTGTTGTATTGTCCCTTAACCGTGACATGTTTTATGCGAAAAAGGGCTTTATAGCAGGCTTTATTCAGCTGATTCTCTCCGATGCTCCTGTGAAATACGAGGAGGGAGAAAAGTCGGCTCTTACGGTAAACGAGGATAAGTGTAATGTTTACATCACAAACGGTAAGATATCTTTTATGTTCAGTAAGGTTACGGGCAAGATAACCGAAATTAAAAACGGTGAATACTCTTACCTTAATTCTCCTGTTGAATTTACCTTATGGCGTCAGAGCTTCAATCATAAGGGTGATGTTGACAGGGCAAGATATTTCCATGCATATCAGAAAACCTATGCCGTTTCCGTTGAAAAGGGTGACAGCGTGAAAATTACTGCAGATTTGTCATTTGCAGCAGCAGCAATGCCACCTGCTATGAAGGCTGAAGCAGTATATGAATTTTTCGCAGACGGCAGAGTTGAAGTAAGCTTCAATGGTGATGTTACCCATAATGCACAGCCTCTTCCCCGTTTCGGTATAAAGCTGTCCCTTAAGAAGGATTTTGAAAATGTTGAATATTACGGATACGGACCTAAGGAAAGCTATTCCGACAGATATAAGGCAATGCACTTAAGCCGTTTTGCTTCAACAGTTGCTGATGAATATGAAAATTATGTAAATCCCAGAGAATGCTCTGCTCATTACAAGACAAAGTATGCTGAGGTAGCTTCTGCTGACGGCAAAAAGCTTTGCTTCTGGGATAAGAGTGATGAAGGCTTCTCCTTCAAGGCACTTCACTTCTCTGATGTGCAGATGGATACGGTAAAGCATCACGATGAATTAATCCCCCTTGATGAAACAATAGTAAATATTGACTATAAGTACCATGCAGAAAATCAGGGACTTACTTACCTTGAGCCTGAAAGAGCATTTACTGAGAAGCACTTCAGCTTCAGCTATATAATCAAGCCCGAATAAAGGAGAGTAAAAATGGAGCTTTCTAAAGAAAATAGAAAAAAGCTTGCTTTATGGATAATAGGTATAATTGCTGTCTGTTCTCTTATTTTCCTGGGAGTGCAGAATATCGGTACCGTAGCAGGCGCGGTAAAATGGGTAATAAAGCTCCTTTCTCCCTTTGTTATCGGCTGCGGTATTGCTCTTGTGCTTGATGTTCCTTTGCAGTTTTTTGAAAGACATCTTTTTACAAAAAGCAAAAAGAAGGTTTTGTTGAAAATAAAAAGACCTCTGTCCTTCGTTATTTCAATTTTCCTTATTCTGGGAATACTTTTCGGAGTGATAATGCTTGTTATCCCCGAATTGGTTGATGCCATAAAGGTTATTGTGGGTATCGTGACAGACTTTGTAAACCGTCTTCTTGCTATGAGTGAGGAGGAAATTCTCGAACTGCCATTCGGAGAATATCTTCTCGGCACGGACTGGAAAAATCTCCTTGTATCGGCACAGAACTGGCTTAAGGAACAGGGCGGAGTACTTGTTAATACTGCATTTACAACAATAGGCTCCGTGGTAACTGCCGTAGTGAATTTCGGTATCGGCTTCGTTTTTGCCGTCTATATCCTTTTAAGTAAGGATAAGCTGTCGATTCAGATAAAAAGGCTTATGAATGCATGGCTTCCCGTGAAAGCGGGAAGGATGCTTCGCCATACTGCTGTTGTTGCAAGTGAGAACTTCCGGAATTTCATTTCGGGACAGACTCTGGAAGCAATGATTCTCGGCGGTCTTTGTATGATAGGTATGCTTATTTTAAGAATACCCTATGCGCCTATGGTAGGTGCCCTTGTAGGTGTTACCGCTCTTATTCCCGTAATCGGAGGCTTTATAGGTGCAGGTGTGGGAGCTGTAATGATTCTCACTCAGGAGCCCTTCAAGGCACTTGTATTTGTAATTTTCCTGGTTATCCTTCAGCAGATTGAAGGAAATCTTATTTATCCCAAGGTTATGGGTAAGCGTGTAAACTTACCTGCTATGTGGATACTGGCAGCAGTGACCCTGGGCGGCAGCATCGGAGGCCCTCTCGGTATGCTTCTGAGTGTACCTACGGCATCCACGCTCTATGTGCTTTTAAGAGAGGCTACAGCCGAAAGAGAAAAGAAATTGGCTCTTAAGGAAGCTGCAGCGGCACAGCAATTGTCAGAAGAATAAAGCTTAGGGGCTCTTGCAGAAACAACGTCTGCAGAGCCCCTTTGTTTACAGGTACTATTACGGTCAGCCGTCGTTTGGCGGCAGCCGTTTTTTGTTTACATTTCCTCGCTGTTTATTGTGAGGACAACATATTTTTTGCCGTTTTTTACAGTCTGGTTCATCTTTTCAAAGCACACATAGGTTTTTTCAAGCTCGTTGTACATTCTGGTGATATCTGCACCATCTGCTTCAAAATATAAAAGCATCAGGTTATCTTTGTTTTCTGAAAAAGCGGGAATAAGCATATTCTGTCTCCTTTATATAAGTGTTCTTACCCAGACTTTTTTCAGTACAAGAGTAAGTCCCAGAATGACCTTTACTATACCGATAGCCTGAATGATGGGGAATACCCAATAGATTGAAAGTCCTGCGTAATAGAGAATGAATGCGGCAGGAACGGAAAGCACCCATAAGGCACCCGAGTCAAAAAGGAAGGTGATGAAGGTTTTACCGCCTGAGCGGAGTGTGAAATATGCAGCATTTGCAATGGAGTCAAGCCACATAACACACGAGAAAACTCTTATGAAGTACACTGCAAGCTCTTTTGCCGCGTCATCTGTTTTTGAGTAAAGCGAGGGAATAAGAGCGCCGAGTGAAAACAGAAGAATTCCCATTATTATACTTAAAATCAGTGAGAAAACAATAAGCTTGTTGACCGCCTCAACAGCCTCCTTATGCTTTTCGGCGCCCAGAAGCTTTCCTGCAATGATGCCTATTGACGAGCCCATAGAAAGGAAGGCAATCATAAACAGATTATTTACTGTGCTTGCAATGCTGTAGCCTGCTACAACCATAGGGCCGTGAAGAGAATATGCTACGGAAAGAAGTGACATACCTGTTGACCAAAGAACTTCATTGAAGAAAATGGGAAGTGCCTTCTTTGTAACGGAAACAGTAAGCTCCCCGGGAATAGTAAAGCTGTCAAAGAGATATCTTACATAGGGGAATTTTGTTTTTCTCTTGTGCACGGCATATACAATAAGTATTATACATTCAACATAACGGGAAAGCACTGTTGCGGCTGCGGCACCCTTAACACCTGCAAGTGCATGAATACCTATTTTGTCGAAAATAAGAAGATAGTTGAAAACACAGTTTATTACAACTGCAATAAGTCCCGTAACCATAGGTGTAAAGGTATCGCCCGTTTCTCTGAGAGTGCCTGCAAATGCATTTGCAAGAGCAAAGGGCAGAAGACCTATAAGAATAATTCCGAGATATTCCTTTGCATATCCCATAGTAGCGGCAATGTCAACTCCGTCACCGCTTTCGTGAAGGAAAAGTGAAATGAGATTTTCATTGAAGAAAATGAAAATACCCAGTGCAGCAAGGAAAAGTACAATGCATATATAGATTTTATATCTTAAGGTATGTCTTATTCCGTCGTTATCTTTTTTGCCGTAAAACTGTGCCGTAAAAATACCCACACCGCTGATAGCACCGAAAACAGCAAGATTGAAAATAAAAACAAGCTGGTTTACAACGGAAACACCCGTCATCTGCTCGGTACCTACGGAGCCTACCATCAGATTGTCCAGCATGTTTACAAGGTTTGTTATGAAATTCTGCAGCATTATGGGAACTGCAACCGTAAAGGTCATTTTATAAAATGCCTTATCTCCGAATAATTTTTTTATATTCATCTGTTGTTACGCCTTTGTGTATAAAATATGTCTGAATCTGAGGTTGTTTTCTTCGCCCTCGTCAAGAATTTCGCTGTTCCACCGGGACAAATCGATTTCGGGAAAATAAACGTCAGCTTCCTTATCTTCAAATTCAACCTCTGTTATATAAAGCTTTGAAGCAAGGGGGAAATATGCCTTATAAATGCTTGCTCCTCCGATGATGAAAACCTCCTCGGTTTCACTTTCCTTAAGAGCTGCTTCAATATCAGTCACAACCGTGGCTCCGGGAGCATTAAAATTCTTATCGGAAGAAATTACGATATTTTTTCTTCCGGGAAGTGCCTTGGGAAGGGACTGGAAGGTCTTTCTTCCCATAATTATGCTTTTGCCCATTGTGGTTGCCTTAAAAAATTTAAGGTCAGAGGGGATATACCACAGAAGGTCATTATTTTTTCCTATTTCGTTATTTGTGCCCTTGGCTACAATCATTGAAACTGTCATAATTCACCTTACTGAGCAATGGGGAATGAAATTTTTCCCATATGCTGATAATCTGTTAATTTTATATCTTTTAAATCCTTGGAATTGTCAAACTCGAAGAAATCCTTTATTTCGGGGTTAAGCCATAATTTGGGAGCAGGATAAGAGCCGTTTTCGTCAAATCTCTTTATCTGCTCTTTAATTCCGTCAATCTGATTTACATATATGTGAGCATCCTTTATGCTCCAGTCAAGAGTGCCGGGCTTCAGTCCCGTTACGTGGCAGAGCATCATAAGAAGAACACTGTACTGTGTTACATTAAACGGAAGACCTAAGGGGACGTCACAGCTTCTCTGATGCACCCAGGCATTAAGCTTGCCGTCTGTTACATCCCATTCGCTGCTCCATACACAGGAGGGAAGTACCGCCGTATCAAGGTAATCATTCTGCAAAAGACTCATTATCATTCTTCTGTCGCGGGGATTATTTTTAAGTGTATCTATAAGCTTTTCGGTAAGTCCGAATTTTTTTACAATCCAGCCGTATGCAGTACCGATGGTATGCGCCCATTCTTTGCCGAAATCTTTTTTTATTTCCTTTTTTACCAGATTTCCCTTTTCATCGGGTAACATCTGTGTAGCACACCAGAAGCCCTCTTCGTCAATTTCCCATTCGTCCCATATGTGCACATTTCTTTCCTGAAGCCAGCGTACATCGTTCGACTGAGCCTGATAGAACCACAGCATCTCAAGCACTGCCTGACGGATAAAGAGCTGCTTTGTTGTCAGTACGGGAAATTCCTCACTTAAATCAAAATGAAAATGGTGTGAGGGAACCTTTATTGTGTCAATGCCCGTTCTGTTTTCAACACGGACGCCCTCTGAAAGTATTCTTTTGCATAAATCAAGATAATCCTTGTCCCATTTAGCCATTGTTTCTGCTCCTTAAACTGAAAAATTTAATAATCTCTCAGCATTTTTGTATGCTATCTTTTCTTTTGCATCGTCGGAAAGGTTCATTTTCATAAGGTTTTCTTTTTCTATGGTCGGTGAACCCAAAGGAAAGTCGCTAGCAAAAAGAACTCTGTCTTCACCGAAAAGTGAAACGAGCTCTTCGCCCTTTTTAATGGAAATTCTGTCAAAGGAGCTTGAAATGTCCACATAACAGTTTTCCATATCGGCGAGATTTTTTACACCCTCGTCGGGCATTGACCAGCCGCCGAAGTGGGCGGCAATGCAGGTAAGCCGGGGGAATGCCTTCATTACCTTGCGGAGCCTTTCGGGGTGTGAGTAAGTGTAACGGTAATCTCCCGAATGTATCATAAGGGGGATTTTGCCTTCTATCATTTCATAAACGGGAAACATCCGCTTGTCATCTATGTTGAAAAGCTGAAAGTCGGGATGAAGCTTTATTCCGTGAAGGCCCATATTCATCAGCCTTTCGGTTTCCTCTTCAATGCTTTCCATTTCTGCGTGAATGGTGCCGAAGGAATAAAATTCCTTGTGGGCTTTCTGCATTTGTGACGCGAAATCGTTTATATGAATTACTCCCGATGGCTTTACTGCAACGGGGAGAACGACACTTAAGACAATTCCGTTTTTACGGGATACCCGTAAAAGACTTTCTGCCGTGCCGATATTTTCCGCCTTCATGGAGTAAAAGCTTTCTATGCTCTGAGTTGCCTTTAAGGCTATTGCATCGGGATAAATATGTGTGTGAAAATCTATAAGCTTCATTTGTTCTTAAGTCGTTTGTCAAGTTTTACCGAAAGCTTTGTGCCAACTGTCTGGAAAAGCTGCACCATAATAACAAGAAGAATAACTGCGAGAAGCATTACCACATATTTGTAGCGGTAATAGCCGTAGTTTATTGCGATTTTTCCGAGACCGCCGCCGCCGATAATACCGCTCATTGCGCTGTAGCCTAAAATTGTTGTAATTGCAATGGTAAAGTTTGAAATAAGAGAGGGTACACTTTCGGGAATCATAACCTTTCTTATGATGTCGAAGGGAGAAGCGCCCATACTCTGCGCAGCTTCTATTATGTTGGGATTAACTTCTCTTAAAGAGCTTTCAACAAGACGTGCAACAAAGGGGAAAGCAGCAATAACAAGAGGCACAATTGATGCTACCGTTCCTATGGTTGTACCTACAATAAGACGGGCAAGAGGGAATGCCATAATCATAAGAATAAGGAAGGGAACGGATCGCAGAAGATTTATTATTATATTGAGTGTACTCATAACAGCCTTCGGCAAGGGCATAATTCCGCCCTTATCGCCTGTTACAAGGAGTACACCGAGGGGAAGACCGATAAGTATGGCAAGGGCTGTTGAAACTACAGTTACATAAAAGGTTTCCCATATTCCTAAAAGAAATTCAGATTTTACTATTTCAAGAGCAAACTGCCAGGCCTCGGCAGAAAAAATGCTGTCATACATCGTTTGTTACCTCCTCTGCTGTAATGTCACTTATTTCGCTGAGATAGGAAAGTGCTTCATTCAGCTTTTCTCTGCCTCCGGAAATGCCGAGCATCATACTACCGTAGGCTTTGTCGCCTATGGATTTTGTAGATGCAGCCATAATGTTTGCATAAATACCTTTTTCGGCAGCCATCATGGCAATAAGAGGAGTTTTTGCGGATTGGGCGCCGTTGAATACCACACGGATTCTCGGCTCATCCGAATAAGCTTCCATTGATTTTTTATCATAGCCCTCGGGGAAAACGAGTCTTCTTGCAGCATCGGATTTAGGTGCTGCAAATATTTCGGAAACAGCACCGTCTTCAACCACAACACCATCATCAAGAATTGCAACGCGGTTACAGATTTCTTCTACAACACTCATCTGATGAGTGATTACAATAACGGTAATACCCAGCTTTCTGTTGATATCCTTTATAAGCTCAAGTATTGAATGTGTTGTCTTGGGATCCAGTGCGCTTGTTGCCTCGTCGCAAAGAAGCACCTTGGGGTCGGTTGCAAGAGCGCGTGCAATTGCAATTCTCTGCTGCTGACCGCCGGACAGCTGTGCAGGATATGAATTTTCCTTGTCCGGAAGACCTACAATTTCAAGAAGCTCCTTTGCTCGTTTTACAGCATCTGCCTTTTTTACGCCTGCCAATTCAAGAGGGAAGCAGATGTTTTTAAGGCAGGTTCGCTGCATAAGAAGATTGAAGCCCTGGAATATCATAGTGATATCTCTTCTTTTTTCACTCAGCTGCTTGGGAGAAAGTGACTTCATATCAACCCCGTCAATTACAACGGTACCCTGAGTAGGACGCTCAAGCATATTGATACAGCGCACAAGTGTACTTTTACCTGCACCGCTCATACCTATAATGCCGTAGATGTCTCCGTTTTCTATATTGATGTTGACATTTTTAAGTGCCTGAACCTCACCGTCTGAGGTGCGGAATGTCTTTGAAAGGTTTTTTATTTCAATCATATCATTTTCTCCAAAAACTAATTGAATAACAGTGTAAAAACAACTTCGAGCCCCCGTAAACGGGGGCAGGGATGATTAAAACTTATTTACCGAAGATTTCTAAGGATGTCTGCTTGCCGCCGTAGATGCCGAGAGGCTCAACGTGGATAGCGCCGACACTTACAACCTTTGTTCCGTTCTGTGCATTGAAGTCTTCAAGATAGGGAAGATGCTGGAAATAGTTAGCATCAACTTCACCTGAATCAACAACATTGTTGGGCTGAACGTAGTCTGTGAATTCCTTGATGTCAAGGGTGATGTTCTTTTCTGCAAGGATTTCCTTAGCAATCTTAAGGATTTCTGCATGGGGTGCGGGAGAAGCAGCAACTGTGATTGTTTCACCTGCAAGCTTTGCGTAGTCAACACTCTTATCAAAGCCTGTACCGGGCTTTTCAACAGTGGAAACAACTGAGCCTGTATATGTTGTCTTGATGTAGTCTGCAACCTTCTGGCTTTCAAGAGCAGCAACAAGAGCCTTTGTTTTTGCAGCTTTCTCGTTACCTTCCTTAACAGCTACGATATTGCCGTATGCCGATGCTGCACCTTCCTGCATAAGAGCTTTTTCTGCAGGATTGATTTCAGCTGCAAGAGCATAGTTTGAATTGATAACAGCAAAGTCAACGTCCTGAAGAACATTGGGAATCTGAGCTGCTTCAACTTCCTTGAAATCAATGTTGTGGGGATTTTCAGTAATATCGAGAATTGTGGCAGTGATACCGGCACCCTCCTTGAGCTTTATAAGACCGATATTCTCAAGAAGAAGAAGGGCACGAGCTTCATTTGTTGTGTCATTGGGAATTGCAATTGTGTAGGATGCTGTATCGTTCTTGCCGCAGGCAGCAAAAATGCCGAGAGAAAGAACAAGACAAAGTACGAGTGCTATAATTTTTTTCATAATAAATTCTCCTTTTTATTATTATTTAGAATATTATATAACAGATTTTGCCATTTTGCAATAACAATATGTGTTTATGTGATTTTCATAAAGCTTACCTTCAGAAGCGTACACACTCAGGCACATAAGTGATATAAGAAGCACTGTGAAAAGTGAGATGCTTATGAATTTTTTCAGGATAGCTGTTTTTTTACATAAACACACCGACTTTGGTTTATTTTCTTAAATTATATCAGTATACATATTAAATATCAATAAAAAAATCACCCGGCTTACCGGGTGAAAATTGCTGCAGAGAGAAGTCTTTTCTTATTCCTCTTTTAATTTTTTACCAAAAAATGATAAGATTGTGCCGAGAAGCACAAGTGCCCAGTCAATGAGTACCTGTAAGGGGAGGGGAAGTGAATCCATAAGAAAATCTCCTTTCAATTTTTATCTTTCTTAAAGTATATAATAAAAAGGACTGTTTGTCAATTATTTAAAAGCAGAAACCGCTTCCCGCGGGGTGGCAGGAAACGGAATCCGCTAAAAAAGGAGTATTATTCTATAACAAGCTGTTTTGAAGGGGGCAGAACGGGTTCTTTTTTCGGCATATTGAGAACAAGCACACCGTTTTCGTATTTTGCTCCGATTTTTTCGGTATCTATTCCCGAAACATCAAAGCTTCTTTCGTAAGAGCCGAAGGCGCGTTCAATTCTTACATAATTGTCCTTTTTGTCTTTCTCTTCGCTTTCGCTGTGACGCTCAGCCTTTATTGTCAGCACGTCGCCTTCAATTCCCACGGAAATATCCTTTTTATCAAAGCCGGGCAGATCTGCTTCAAGCTGAAAGCCCTCCTCTGTTTTCTTTATGTCTGTTCTGAAGGGTCTGATTTCTGCTTTTCCGGAGAAAAAAGGCTCGTCAAAAAGAACTCTTGCAAGATTATCCATTTCTCTGAAGGGGTTGAAGAATGAACGGTTGAGATTTGTCATAGGGATTATTTCAAACATTGTATTTTCCTCCTGTATATGATATAGTGTTTTTGCAATGTTTTTTTCGGGAGGGTACCCTGAACAGTAAGCCTTGCCGCCCAAACGGTTTTCCGCCCGGGAACTTCTGTTCCCCTCCCTGTGATTACAATATACACCGTGATTATTGTGTTTGTGTGATATTTCTGTGGCTATTCTGTAAACATTAGCACTCAACAATAGAGAGTGCTAAAAAGTGTAAAAATTATGCAAATTCGTACGATGTAGAGATTCTTTCTTACCTTATATGTACATAACCCGTTTGACGGGAAAGACTGCAGAAATTGACGTATTTGTTGTTTTGGGCGGTGGCAAGGTGTACAGCGGTACTCCGAACCGCCCAAAACAAAGTACTTTACAAATTTCATTCGTGGCAATAAAAGAAAGGGAATCAACCAATTAAGTCGTGGCTGATTCCCTTATTATTTCGTGCGTCAAAGACGATGATTTATGTACTCTTTCCCTTAAAAACGGGGGATTTCTATGGGCATTCCGCCCTTTTCTGCAGATTCGTGGGCAAGAATACCGGGGATTGACATCTGAATTGCAAAATCAACATCAAGCTCAGGCTTTCTGTTTTCGGCAATACAGCTTATGAAATCCTTGACCATTTTTCCGTCTGCGCCGCCGTGACCGCTGTTGTCCTCTCCCTCGTAAGCAGTTGTCACGGGAATGTCGATTTTTGAGTTAGCGGAGAAGGTGCCG
This sequence comes from Acutalibacteraceae bacterium, assembly GCA_045652065.1. Taxonomy (GTDB): domain Bacteria; phylum Bacillota; class Clostridia; order Oscillospirales; family Acutalibacteraceae; genus RUG806. The sequence goes on along the minus strand of JAZRTO010000087.1, from coordinate 11,986 downwards.
GGAATACTGTGAAGGCTTGCAAGAGAATGTGCATTGTCAACAACACATCTGCGGTCTGTTTCAATTGTACCCCTTGTGCCGCAGATACGGTAATTGTGGTCATAGCTTGTATATGCACCGAAAGAAACGAGAAGTCTGATTACCGCACCCTTTGCAGTCTTGAAAAGAGCAACGCCTGTTTCCTTTCTCTCAGGGGTGTAGGGGTCGTAATTGATATCTGCCTCCAGACAGGTTACGTTTGTACAATAGTCATCCATAACATAAAGGAGAGGTCCTAATTCGTGAGTAAGATATCTGATTGCAGGCTGATAGGTTCTCCAATGACCTTCGGGATAGTAGTCAGGTGAAAAATCGTTGGGATCAAGAGCGTGGAGATACTCAGCCTCAGCATAGGCAATTTCACCGAAAAGACCGTCCCTGTGCATCTTCTTCCAGGTCTGGATAAATGCCCAGTAGCAGCAGTTTTCAGCTGCCATATATATAAGCTCGGGATGAGCATTTACAAGCGCCTTAAGCTGCTTTGCTTCTTCAAGGGAGTTTACTGCAGGGATTTCGCTGAGCACGTGCTTGCCTGCATTCATAGCCTTTGTAACAATCGGTACATGATACACGGCCTCGGTGGCAACAATAACTGCATCAATATCCGTTTTCAGCATTTCATCGTAATCGCTGAACTGTATAATATCCTTATCCTCAAGAACCTCTGAAAGCTCCTCGTAGCCTGATTTGAGAATTTTCGGATTGTGGTCGCAGCAGGCAATAAGCTTTGCATTTTTAACACCCTTGAGGCATCTTGCAATTGCGGTACCTCTGCCCAGACCTACAACACCAACCTTTATAATGTTTTCGCTCATAAAAATTCTCCTTCCGGTGATTTAAAAAATATCTTTTAATAATCACGAATCTGTGATATATTAATAACAAGTAAAGTATATCACTAAAAAAAATTATGTCAACAAGGGAGAATTCATTATGAAAAAAACATTTAAGATTGAAGACCTTGACTGTCCTAACTGCGCCGCTAAGCTTGAAAAGGCAATTTCGGGAATTGACGGTGTACAGAAGGCAAGTGTCAGCTTTATTGCAGGTAAAATGATAGTAGAAGCAGAAGAAAGCGATTTTGACGGCATTATTGCAAAAATTCCCTCTGTAGCAAAGAAAACCATTCCCGAGTGTACCGTAATTATCTGAAATTATGACAAAAAAACAAAAGAAGCTGCTTTTAAGAATAATAATAAGCCTTGTGCTTTTTCTTGCAGTTACCGTTGTAGATAAATTACTGCAGCCGGGAACTATCATAGTGCTTTCAATGTACCTTGTTCCCTACTTTATTGCAGGCTATGATGTGGTTTTTGCCTGTCTTAAAAAAATCTCACGGGGAAAATTCTTTGACGAAGAATTTTTAATGACAATAGCCACCGTCGGTGCTCTGCTTGTAGGAGAATATCCCGAAAGTGTGTTCGTTATGGTGTTTTTTCAGGCAGGTGAGCTTTTTCAGAAAATTGCCGTGGGAAAAAGCAGACGGTCGATTTCCTCGCTTATGGAGCTTGCTCCCGACTGCGCAACGGTGCTTACCGAAGATGGCGAAGACACAGTATTTTCTGAGGAGGTATCGGTGGGCGATACGGTAATTGTCCGTCCCGGTGAAAAAATTCCCCTTGACGGTGTAATAACGGAAGGCGAATCCTCACTTGATATGAAGGCACTTACGGGGGAAAGCACTCCCGTGGATGTGTATGAGGGGACTGAGGTAAAATCAGGAAGCATAAACCTTACGGGGACTCTTAAGCTCCGTGTCCTTAAGGAATTTTCAGATTCCACCGCTGCAAAAATACTGGAGCTTGTGGAAAACTCTACCCTTAATAAGGCAAAAACAGAAAAATTCCTGACAAAATTTTCGAGAGTTTATACTCCCTCTGTGGTAATTTCTGCCCTGCTTCTTGCAGTTATTCCGTCTTTGGTTACGGGTGAATGGAAAGAATGGGTTTACCGCGCTCTTATTTTTCTTGTTGTGTCCTGTCCCTGTGCTCTTGTGATTTCCGTGCCCCTTTCCTATTTCGGAGGAATCGGCGGTGCATCAGCTAAGGGTATTCTTATAAAGGGTGCATCCTTCCTTGAGGCATTGGGAAATGTCGGCACCTTTGTTTTTGATAAAACGGGTACTCTTACAACAGGTGAATTTACTGTTGACAGTATTTTTCCCGAAGAGGGAATTACAAAGGAAGAGCTTCTCAGTATAACAGCCTCGGCAGAGTATTATTCAAATCATCCTCTTGCAAAGGGAATTGTGAAGTCTTGTGAAAATATATCCGTGCCTGACAGCATAAAAGAGCATCCGGGCGGCGGTGTTGAAGCGGTAGTATGCGGAAAAGCTGTACTTGCAGGAAATTACCGTTTCCTTTCGGGCAAGGGAATTGAGCTTTCCGAAGAGAGTGCCGTCGGAACAGGAGTTATGACAGCCATTGACGGAAAATATATGGGTTTTATAAGGCTTTCCGATATGGCAAAAAACAATGCCCGTAAGGCTATAGATGAATTACACGCACTTGGTGTTAAAAGAACGGTTATGCTGACGGGGGACAATGATACTGCCGCAAAAGCCGTTGCCGAGAGTCTCGGAATCGGAGAATACAAGTCATCTCTTCTCCCCGGGGATAAGGCAGATTATGTAAAGAGTTTTTGTGAAGCCTCTGAAAGGCAAGGTGTTGCCTTTGTGGGAGACGGTATAAATGATGCCCCTGTGCTTGCACTTTCCCATGTGGGACTCTCTATGGGCGGTGTGGGCAGCGATGCGGCAATTGAAGCATCAGATGTGGTTATAATGGATGACAACATTGAAAAATGCGCCCTTGCCGTTAAAATTGCAAAGAAGACAAAACGCATAGTCCGTGAGAATGTTGCTTTCGCGTTAGGGGTGAAATTTCTTGTTCTTCTTCTCGCCGCATTCGGTCTTACAAATATGTGGGTGGGAGTTTTTGCTGACGTGGGTGTAGCCGTCATTGCAATACTCAATGCAATGAGGACATTAAAATCATAATTTAGCAAAAAACCGGGCGGAGAAGGTAAAATATTCTCCGTCCCGTTTTATGTCTATCCGATTGTCATAAGCTTTTTCGGAAGCATTTCAGTTTCCGTGTATTCTCTTGTATACAATGCTCCCTTCTGCAGAAGACCGTCCGTAAAATAAAGCTCTGCGTACCAGGGACTGAATTTTTCGTAATTAAGCTTCTTGTCGGGATCTGTTACACCGTAAAAATATACTCTGTAATATGTCTGAAGACTGCCGTTTTCAATATGCTTTCTTTTTGAGTAAAGCATACCCATATCCTCACCCAGCACTCCGAAATCCTCTCCGAAATTTGAGAGTATATCATCCTCGGCATCTCCTGCCTTAAGTGTAGCGAAATATATAGTCACCGCTGCCATATCATCCCAGGTTTTCCATGTTCCCGTGTCAGTATATCCGAAGGTTTTTGCCTTTGAATTATACATATGACCATCAATGTTTCCTATGGCAACACCAGTGACAATACCGTTTTCAGATTTTATGCCTACAAAGCCCTCTCCTTTTATATGTGAATAGGGAGGAAAATAAACCTTATAGTCTTCATCGAAATCCATTTCCCGGAGCTTCTTATCAAGCTGCTTCTTGCCTACTCTGTCAAGAAAGCCTCTGTACTTTTCAATGGACTGAATTGCATACTCATCCATAACAGCCTCTGCATTCTCCACGGTATCTCCGATATTTATTCTGTTATAGATATCCTCGGTTTCTTCTGAAATGTAAACATTATACGGTGTAAAGAATACGGGATACTCATCCGAGTATCTGAAGCCTGTTTTCTGAAGCATACAGGTAATGAACATTACCGAAAAACATATACAGGCTACTGTAATGCTCTTCTTCCTTGGATTTTTCACATCATAAATTTTTCCTGTTTTCAGCAATACGGAGGCTATAAGCGGGTAAAGCGCAAGTGCACATGGAATACCGACAAGAAAAACGGCACAAATCACATAGGATGCAATGGTATCATAGCTGATAAATGGAGTAAAACTGTCAATCAGGTAAATCATATTATACCACATGGAGTAGGCTGCCATCTGCGGATAAAAGCACCAAAGAAAAAAGCCGGCTATGCTTGCATTTGAAAGACCTATAAAGAAAAGCATTTTCCTGTATTTCTTTATACGGGCAAATAAAATAAGTCCTACAATCGCAGAAATCATAAGAAGGCTTATAAAAGTGCCAAGGGTGTCAGGCTCACGGTTAAAATCTGCTGAGCATACCCATAAATCAAGGGGATAGCACAGAATGTTGAGTCCCCAGATGAAAATACCTGCCAGTATTCCCCATATTGTTCTTTCCTGATACAATTCTTCAAATTCACCGCGGATGTACTCTTTCATGCTGTTATCCGTGCCGAATTCTTCAATGGCCTTGTCGATGCTGACACTTTCCTCGTAGCCTATGTCTTTATAGTGATCGGTCTTATCAAGAAGGTGGCAGATAAGCTCCTCACGAAGAGCTGCTTTTTTTCTTTTAGGGATGTTTTTTGGTATAAAGGAATCTGCAAATTCCGTTATTCGGTTCATAACAGCACCTCCTTTGTTATATTATAACAGAGGCAGGCTTTACATCTATAACCTTCTTTACGGCTGAGGTGTATGCTGTCCATTCTTCCTTTGCTTCCCTTAAGGTTTTAAGTCCCTTTTCGGTGATTTTATAATATTTTCTTGTTCTGCCCTCTGTCTGCACCGTGTATGATTTCACATAACCGTTTGCTTCAAAGTTGTGAAGAATGGGGTACAAAGTACCCTCTTTGAAGTTAAAGGCATTTTCACTTCTTTCGGATATCCGTTTAATTATCAAATATCCGTAAAGCTCTTCTTTTTCAAGCACCGAGAGAACAAGCATTGCGCTGCTTCCCTTGGTAAGCTCTTTTTTAATATTCATTTTTCAACGCTCCTTATACATAGAACTTCGATACATAGAGTATCTATGTATAATATATCAACTTCCGTTTCATCTGTCAACTAAAATTTACAAGGTTAACAAAAAAATCCTCCGATACCGCTTTAAAACAGTATCGGAGAAAGCTATGTATAACAGTTATTCAATAAGATTCCAGCCGCACCAGCCGCGGATGAAGTCTTCAAGAGTGCCGATATCGTCAAGGTCCATATTCTGATAATGTATGGTTGCAATTTCCTTGGTTTCTTTATTGAAGCCTGAAAGTGTGACACTCTTAGGAAAGGCTTCGGTAACAGAAACGGCAAAATCAAAGCCGTCAACATTCGCGGTATAGTCAGGATTTTTTACCTGAAGCTCATTTTTCATTTTGTCAAAATCTTCGTCAGTGTAAGAGGCAATAACTATACGGCTACGGTCAGAAAAAATAGAAATACAATCATAGTAGTATAAATTGATGTCTGTAAAGCTCCCGTAGTCCTCAATATCCACAGCGCAGAAGCGCTCAAGCTCACTTGTTTTTTCATATCTTTCGTTATATTTTTCTATTCCCCTGATGTCTTCATATACCCTGTATTCGGTATGTCCCATAAAGCTGAAAAAGCTGCAGTAGAGAAAAACGCAGACTGCAAGCACGGCAGGGACTGTACTTTTTATCCAGGTCGGAGCTTTTCTGATTACTGTAACAAGCAGAGCTACGACAAATGCAGCAAGGGGGATGATGTAAATATTCCATTGTATGATATAATGCTTTATCAGGCAGAAAGCAGTATTGATAATCATCAGAAACAAAATAAAAAATGAAAAAATCAAGCCTGCCGTAAAAACCGAGTCCTTTTTCATTGCACACCCTCCCGTAAAAAATCCCCGTGTCGCAGGACACAGGGAAGGATTATCAGAGCTTTGAGTAGCCGTGGCTGTTTATGAGGGCATCAAGCTTTTCTCCCTGCTTACAGAAAGGACACTCGTGGGGTCTCCATACACCGTAGCCGTCAAGGTCATTGGGGTCAAAAACCGAATGAACGGGATAGCCGATACAATCCTTTTCAGTAGCGAAGATTGAAGAAATACCCGTAACATTACCGCCGTAATATCTGATAGCATCAATAGCGGCAAGAACAGTCTTACCTGAAGACACGGAAACTGCAAGAATCATAACATTCTTATCCTTTATCATAGGAACGATGTTGTCGCGGAAAAGAATCTGATTACTGTTTGTATATTCGGGGGAAACAACATAAATGGACTTATGTCTGTTCATATTTATAATATTGTCGGACTTTGTAAGGAAGTTTGCAAGGCAGGCACCGATAACCTCTGTACCGTCAAGGCAGAGAATGGTGTCAACCTTTGTATCTGCATAGTAGTAGGAAGCAAGCTCCTCTGCAACAGCCTTAGCTTCTGAAAGACGGGTTTTCTGTGATACAACATCTATATAATAATTTGTATGACGGTTACTTGTTGCAAAATGACCTAAAGCAACACGAAGAAAAAGATTTTTACGTTTGGTTTCAAATTTGATGGTATTTAAATCTGACATAAAACCACTCCTAATATAAGTTTATTATAATTATACACAAAAGTAATTCATTGTTCAAGCATAAATTATAAGTAAAGCAAAAAGCAATTGCCGGGAAACAGAAAAATTTATGCTTCAGTATTCTGAAAGATTCCGAAAACAGGTAAAATAAAGGACATCTGTCACTTTCGTGTGGCAGGTGTCCTTAAAACTTATTTTACGCCCAAAAGTATAGGTTTTGTTCCTGATTCCCTTATTACTGATAAATTCTTACGTAATCTACGATAAATTCAGTCTTGAAGGTATCCTTGTCAAGGTCTGCAAGCTTTTCAAGGTCGGGAATTTCAAGAGAAACGATAACATCCTCTTCTACCTGAGAAACACCGTTACCGAAGGTGGAACGGATGGACTCTACTCCGTTTACATAGAAAATGTATTCGTCCTCTGTCCATTTAAGACCGTAGGTGTTATACTCGTCAGCAGGATTGTTTCCGTAGAATTTACCCAGCATACAGGATTGGAAGCCCTCTTCCACACCGTCAACACCTGCACAGTGAATAGCGTGTGTTACGTGGTAAACCTGCTTGGTATCATCGAAAGCGGATTCAAAAATGTCAAGCTCTGCACCGCCGACACCGCCCTTTGAAATTGATGCAGTGTAGGGGCTGTCTGCCTGAATCCAGAATGCACTCCAGTAGCCCTTGGACTTGTTTACCTTACACTTGATTTCAAAGTAGCCTTGCTTGTATCTTTCCTTGAGCTTGATGGCTGCTGTGTACCAGCCTGCACCATACTTGCCGTCTTCGAGATACTCACCTGTAATTACAAGATTACCGTCGTGTACACTTACCTGACTTGAGCAGTTTGCTCCGCCTCTTCTGGGGCCCTGACCTCTGTGATCCCATACAGTAAGGTCAAGCTCGTCACCCTCAAATTCATCCTCGAAAACAAGCTCGTAGCCTGTAAGGTCAAGCTCTTCTCCCCGGGGAGTAAGAGGAGTGCCGAAAATGAGCATTGAAAAAATTTCAAAAATTGCCATCATGCCTGCAAAAAGCCCTTTTACATTAAGGTTTTTAAGGGTATCAAAAAGCTGTTCGATTGCCCATCTTTCTCTGAAGCTGAGCTGTAACAAATCAAAAATCTTATCCATAATAAACCTCCTTAAGTTTATACTACCATTTTATAGACAATATTCCTGTTTGTCAATCGGCTATGTTGACAGAAAAAAATATTTGGGATATTATAAAATAAACAAAGAATTAAGGAAAGGTATTTATTATGGGTAAATTATTTGCCGGTATTGAGCCTGCTGTTATGACACAGCGTGAAAAGCTTGAAAAAAGATATAAAAGCAGTCTTTTAAGTCTTTTGCTGATAGCTGCCTTCAGCGGTGTGAATTTATTGCTTCTTCTTATAAATTCCGATAAATACTTTCTGTTTTCCGCATACATCCCTTATCTTTTAGGGGATTATGCGATGTTCTATTCGGGCAGATACCCCGAGGAGTATTATAAGGAACAACCCGACCTGCAGTTTTTCGGTACGGAAATTTTTGCGGTGCTGGTTGTAGCTGCTGTTTCAGTTGTTCTTTTTTATCTTCTTTGCTGGTTTTTTGCGAGAAAGAAAAAAGCTGTGTGGCTTGTGCTGTCTCTTGCACTCTTTGCAATTGACACTCTTGTGATGTTTGTTGTTGTCGGCTTCTATATTGATATGATAATTGATGTCATATTCCATATATGGGCTATAGCAGCACTTGCAATGGGAATTTCCGCTTACATAAAGCTTAAGGATTTGCCGGCGGAGGAATTTTCCGTCAGCGATGAAGCGGAAGCTGATACGAAGGCTGTGTCCCGTGAAGACAGCCCCGTTCTTCGTATGGCTGACCCCGACAGTAAGGTGAAAACCTTTGTTGAAGCGGATTTCGGTGCACTTCACATAGCTTACGTGAGAGCCAGAAGAGTAAACGAGCTTATTGTAAACGGCAGAGTTTATGCCGAATTTGAGGTGCTTGTTGAAAAAGAGCATACTCTGAGCGCAATTGTTGACGGTCACGAAATTACAGTAGGATATGACGGTAAAATCATGACCTTTATAAATGTTGACGGCAGTGAGATTGCAAAAAAGGTAAGGCTTATATAACAGAAATGCGGGAGAAATTTTTATGACTTACAAAAACAAGCCTGAAATGATATTGTTTGATGTGGGCGGAACACTTTTTGATGATGGAAAATGTATTTTCCGTGACGGACTTTCCGCTCTGAGAAAGCATGCCGATAATCCCGATATTACGGATGATGATACTTTGTGCCGTTTGTGGGATGAATATATGGAAATGTCGGGTACACGCTTCTGTACAAAGGAGAGTATTTCCCTTGAGGTACCCTTGTCCGCTATGATAAAGGCGGTCACAATGAGGGCAGGGCTTAAATTCAGTATGGATATCTTTTCTCTGGAAGAGATTTTTGACCGCTTCAATTCCACCCGTGAGCTTATGACGGGAATTGAGTCCTTGCTTGCGACACTTAAAGAGCTTGGAATACGCACAGCAGTTATCAGCAATAATGCAATGAGCGGAGAAAGTCTTTCTCTTGCAATAAAAAGATGGATTCCCTCATCCTGCTTTGAATTTTCACTGACCTCGGCAGATATACTTTTCCCGAAGCCTTATGAGGCGCTTTTCCTTGCGGCGGCAGGCTATGCGGGAGTTTCCCCTGAGAGCTGCTGGTATTGCGGTGACAGTAAAATTCCCGATGTTGACGGTTCGGGAAATGCAGGTATGACACCTGTTCTTATTGATACAAAATCCACCGCGGAGCTTGAAATGAGAAATAACGGTGAACGTGGCAGCTTTATGACAGTAAGCTCCTGGAGTGCACTTGAAAATTATATTAAAAATACATTCGGAGAATAAAGAAATGAAGAAATTATTATCAGCATCAATTATGTGTGCAGACCTTCTTAATATGGAAAAATCCGTAAGAGAGCTTGAGAGGGCAGGAATTGACTACCTTCATGTAGATATTATGGACGGAAAGTTTGTCCCCAACATAACTCTCGGCTTTGACCTTATAAATGCACTTAAGAAAATTACGGATATACCTCTTGATGTGCATATGATGGTAAACGAGCCCTCAAAATTCATTGATCTGATGAATCTTTCTGAAAGCGATATACTCTGTGTGCATTACGAGTCCGAGCTTCACATTGCCCGTACTCTTGAAAAGATTAAGAATAAGGGTATAAAGACGGGACTTGCAATAAATCCCGGGACACCCGTGGAAAGCTACCGCTATCTTACGGAGCTTTTGGATATGGCTCTTGTAATGACCGTGAATCCCGGCTTTGCAGGACAGAAAATTGTCCCCTTTGCCGAGAGAAAGGTAAGAGATACAAGGGCACTTCTTGACAGTCTCGGAGGACAGGATATCCTTATTGAGGTTGACGGCAACATCAGTCCCGAAAACGGCATAAAAATGTCAAAGCAGGGTGCAGATATTTTTGTTCTCGGCACAAGTGCATTGTTCCTTAAGGATAAGGATATGAAGGAAGCTGCAGACCGTCTCAGAGAAATACTTTAATCGGGGTGCATTATGTACAATAATATAAAGGCTGCCGTTATGGGCAGTATAAATATGGATATTATTCTTTCAGCGAAGCATCTCCCCGAGATAGGCGAAAATGTGCTGGGCAGTACCTATTCCTATGCTCACGGGGGTAAGGGAGCCAATCAGGCAATAGGTCTTTCACGGCTTGGCGCAAGTGTAAAAATGATAGGTAAGGTCGGGGACGATGCAAACGGCAGCAGCCTTATTAAAAACCTGGAAAAGAATAATGTTGATGTGTCGGGTGTTGCAAATGACGGCACTTCTACGGGACTTGCGGCAATTTTAATTGACGGGGAAGGCAGAAACCGCATTATTGTCTATGAAAGCGCAAATGCTGAAATTGTTCCTGAGGAAGCCGCATCCCATATAACAGAAGACCTGGATGTGCTTTTAGTTCAGTTTGAAACAAAGGAAGAGGTTGTTACAGCCTCGGTAAACCGCGCAATTGAGCTTGGTATTACTACGGTTGTGGACTGCGGTCCTGCTAAAAATTTCAGCCTCGAAAAAATGCAGGGAATGACAATTCTGTCCCCTAATGAAAATGAAACCGAAGCTCTTTCGGGCATTTTCCCCTGTGATGAGGAAACGGCCCTTAAAGCATCGGAGGTTCTGTATGAGAGAAGCCGTGCAAAATATATTGTGCTGAAATTAGGCTCAAGAGGATGCTCACTTTATGACGGGAAAGAGATTAAGTATTTTGCTCCCTATCCCACAAACGTCCTTGATACCACCGCTGCAGGGGATTCCTTCACCGCCGCCCTTGCACTGGAATATGTGAGAAGCGGTGATATAGAAAAAGCCTGCGATACGGGAAACCGTGCCGGCAGCATAGCTGTCAGCCGTGTGGGCGCTGAAAACTCAATGCCCACGGCAGACGAGCTGATGAATCTGTAAAAGCAATCCGGAAAGGAATTTTTCCTCTCCGGATAATTTTTTGTAACATTTAAAGTGTTCTGTTTGTTTACACTTATGAAAGGCCTTTCAAAAGAAAAAAGAGGGAGAGGTGAGGAAGAATGCTTCTTAAGGAGGAAGCCGACAGAATAAAGCTGGAACAGATATATGAAAAATATAAAAACCGTATGTTTGTTTCAGCTTACAGGATACTCGGGGATCCCCACAAGGCTGAGGATACGGTACACGACAGCTTTATTGCCATATCAAGAAATCTTGACAAAATTACAGACATTGATTCCGTAAGCACGGCATCTTATCTGATAAAGGCTGCAAAAAATACTGCTCTTAACCAAAGGAAAAAGAGCTTTTATGAAATTCCCTCGTATGTAAGCGATGAGGATATGTCGGCGGATGAGGATACTCTTGAAAATATCTGTACACAGGAAAACTACAGAATTATAGTTGACGGCATATTGAGTCTTGAGGAAAAATACCGTGATGTATTGAGCCTTTATTATCTTAATGAGCTTAGTGTATCTGAGATTGCAGACCTGCTTTCTAGGAAAGAAAATACAGTCAGGCAACAGCTTGCACGCGGAAGGCGTAAGCTTATAAACATTATAGAAAAGGAGACAGTGTGAAATGGATAATAACAGAAATATGTTACTCAGACAGGCTTTTGAGGATGTGGCAAAGACTGAAACAGATAATCTGCCCGCAGAAAATGAAATAGCAAGACATTATACGAAAAAGCATAACAGAAAAATGCAAAAGCTTTTTGACGGTGAAGTTTCAGCCGAAAGGACAAAGGAAAATCGTTTATTCTTCAGACGGGTTTCAGTTTGTGCTGCAGCCCTGATGATACTGGTTACCGTAACAATAACAGCGGCAGCAAGCTTTTGGGAGTTGTTTGACCCTAAAAATTTTGACAGCAAAAATTATACACGTACTGAATGGGTTATTGATGGTTCGTATAAAGTCGGAGGCCAAGCGGTC
>JAZRTO010000086.1:0-6042 GCA_045652065.1 Acutalibacteraceae bacterium | reverse complement strand
AAAGATTTTGTTATCTTCAGTCAAAGGCAGAATAACATCATTTTCTTTTTTCAGAACAACACCGTTTTTAGTTATTGAGAGATCCTCTGCCCTTGAAACAACTCCGTCCGAGAAATTAACGGTATATTTCTTTTCATATTCTGCATCGGGATTTTCCGTGTATCCGAGTCTCTTATAACGGTTAAGGTAAATATACGGCACATGATAAGTGCAGAAATCCTTAATGAATGCGGCAGCCCAATCAGCAGGATCATTTCCGTATTTTCTCCAGATTTCTTCACCGTGCATTGTACCGTAGAATACAGGCATCAATGCTTTGTCATTAAGATGACCGCTGTAAAGTGACGGCGGAATTTCTATACATTCATTCATACTTACCTGAGAGGTCCACCAAGTTGCGGGAATTTTACCGAGAGTCCTGATAGGAACACTCTCCCATGGAATTTCCGTCATATCTTCACCCGCCTCGGCATACATTTTGCGGTTGGGATTTGTTATTGATTCATTACGGAAATGTGATTCACGGAAAGTGAATTCACTCGTAATCTCAACACCTTTTTCAAACATATAATCAAGCATTGCATTTCTTGCTTCGTCCTGTTCCTCGATATAAGTTTTAGGATTAAGGCTTTCTGCAAGACAGAAATTATCAAGATGTATGGTACCTGCTTCTGCAGCGGGAATAACCTCAAGAAAACGATCAAACAATCTTTTAAAAATTCCGCTTTCCCATAACTGTTTATATGAAGTTTTATAGCAATTACGGTTATTTAGAATCTGCAGTACTGCAGGCTTGCCGTTAATATCATTACATAAAGAATCCGTAGCTTCAAGCTCGTAAAATATACCGTCTTCCTTTACTGCATCTGACACATTAACATGCACACTTATAACCGTATTGTATTTTTTTGCTTCCTCATAAAGCCACATAAAGCTGTCACGGGCTGTTTCATCCTGCTCACGCTTGAGATATTCATTCACAACATCCATTTCAGGCCAGCAATCATCGTGACCGAGTCCCTGCCAACCTACAAGATAAATAATTTTCTGAATCCCCTGTGTGATTTTATCCACAGCCTTTATGATTTCAAGAGCCTGTTCAAAAGTTATGTATACATTTGAACGGTTGTTATCAAAATCAGGATCTGCAAGATACATTTTCATCCATAACGTCTTGGAATAATCGTATTTGAATTTGTACTGATTCATCATTTGACCTCCGAGGCTTTCCTTTTCAATTTATTGTTTTACTTTTTCCTTTGTTTTCTTTGTCTTTTTCGGTGCGGAAACAATTTTTTGGAGCTCTGACGGGTCTTCGTCAACAATTTCACCTGCAGCTCTGCGCTTAAGAACATCCATAATATGATCATGTTTTTCATCACTGAAATCCCACATAAACAGATATGGAAGTGTCATCAGCACATATCCGATAAGGTCAAAGCCGAGACCTATAAGCATACACTGCATTCTTACATCGTTTCTGTAAAGCACATCCCAGTCGGATGTAAAGCCTATGCGGTAGAACATAAGGGGAATAATGAGTGAAACAAGCGTTGTAATAGGAGTTGTGAACCAGGTGATGATTTTCTGATATTCTTCAAGTCTTTCTCCTGAAAGATACATCTGATAGTCGGTGACTCGGATATTATTATCGCTCTGTGAAAGGCTGACTGCAGATTCAAGAACATTACTAAGGAGCATTGCAATATAGATTGCAGCACCGCAAAGAATATGTGTATTGCCAAGGAAAAGAATTGCAAGAATGTACACACCGTTTCTGATTGCACAGATAATGTACTTAAAAATTATCAGCTGCTTGAACTGAAAACGTTTTCTTATCCAAGGAGCAAGGAATTCACCGGGATTGCCTGAAATTTTATAAATTATTTCACAAAGTGAGAAGATAAGTCCTGTTTCACGCCAGGTATAAATAAGAAGAATAGTCTTCATATTAAGCATACCGTTGCCTAATGAGTCGAGGAGCTCTGCAATTTTTGTTATCCACAGATATTTATTCTTGAAAATACCCGAAACGCAATGCCAGAATGAGAGGTATTCCCTGTTTTCAATGGCAGGCATAGGAATTCTTTCCTTGATATTTCGAAGTCCTACGAACATAACTCCTGATGAAGCAACAAAGAATATGGGAAGAAGATATCTGAATGTTCCGATATCCTTGATGCCGTCAAGGAACATTACACCTGCAATTGTGGGGAGAATAACATTCACTATATTCTGCACAAAATGGCTGATTTTAACGGGAAATGCACGGACATACAGCCTTTCATGTACATTGGGGCTGATATTGTCTGCAACAGAATGTGTAAAACCGACATAATTGAATATTGTGTAAAGCTGGAAAAGAAGATAAAGCGTCCATACTCTGTCTGTAAGGGGAAGCTCATAAAGAGGAAGTGTACAGATAAGCACAACAACAATAATGCACTGAACAACATTTGCATATGCAAAAATCTTATATCTGCCAAGCTTTTTCAGAAGCTTCTTTCTGATAAGAATGTTTCTGAAACCGCTCCAGCCGTTTGCAAGGAAATGTGCACCGAAGATTTTGAAAATATTGAAAGTATTGATGCCTTTCCATCTGGTATCCAATATAGCGGCAATACCGTCAGGAACAATAAATGATAAGTCAAAAATAAGTAATAACAGGCCCAATACTGCAAATGTCAGATATACTGCATTATATTTCCGTTCAATTTTTTTCGGAAGGAAACCTAAGTTTGCATCAACACCCATAGACAGAAGATTCCAGAAGTATGTTGTTGCAATGAAAAATACATTTATCGCACTGAAAGTAAGCAGGGGGATTTCATAATAGTAAGCAATAAGATAACAGCCTGTACCGAAAGAGAGAAAGCTCTGGAGATATTTCAATGTGTAATCTCCGCCGACTGCACCAAAAATTGAGAAATATTCTTTATAGGGAACATATTTTCCTTCGGCAGGAGTGTTCCAGTATTTTTTCATTTCCTGAAAGATATTCATTTTATCCTTACTTTTGGATTTTGCCATCAGCTTTCTCCTCCTTCTGCGATAAGTTCATTTATTCTGACAACCGATTCTTCTCTTGTCTTTCCGTACTGTGCCTCAGGCGCAACATTGATTGCGACTTTTGTAATGTTCTTGGGAAGCCAGCTGTCACCTGCAGCTATCTGCTCTTCGCTCTGTGCTCCCATATAGAATTCCTTCAGATTAGAACAGGAATAGAAAGCAAAGCTTCCGATTTCCGTAACCGAATCGGGAATATACATAACCGGTGACATTCCCTGACAATAACTGAATGCATCAGGACCGATTTCCCGGAGTCCGTCAGGAAGCGTAACAAGTGCAATGTTCTGGCACTTAAAGAATGCCATATCACCGATTTCTTTAAGAGTTGAAGGCAAATTCACTTCTGTAAGCGTTTCATTTTTATAAAAAGCACCGGAAGCGATTCTTTCAACACCTTCAGGAATTGTGTATGCAGTTTCTGCCTTCTTAAGGGGATAGAGAATCATTTTTTTCATATCCTTCGTAAAAAGCACTCCGTCAACCGAAATAAAATGCTCATTAGCTTCGTCAACCTCAATTGACTTAAGCTCCTTACAATAGAAGAACGAGGTTTCATCTATGTACTCGACATCCTTGCCGATATAAATGATTTCAACATATTCATCGGTATTCATTGTATATTTACCTACTGCTGAAACGGGCTTTGACTCATCAGGATTATTGCCGTCTGAATCACGGACAAAGTCAATATGTACTTCTCTTGTAGAATTGTTACCGTTAAAGCCGAAAAATACCCAACCGTCAATACCATATTCACCCTCAGCTGCCGTCTGATATTCAAATTCAAACGGAGCTCTTGCCATAGAAATGAATGAAATTGTAACGGATGCGATGATAAATGCTATCAGCACGATTATGAACATTGCCTTTTGCCATTTTTTCAATTTACTCAACTCCCAAATTAAATTATTAAACATATTATAATATAACAAAATACACAAATCAATACTGACAAGTGCGTAAATTTTGTAAATATTTAATTAATAAAAGAATTTCTTACTGTGAGCAACCGTTACAATCTGCTGTTTATGTAGGCGGTGTCTTATTTTGTCTCATCCGGATAATGACTGAATTCGTGATTACCAATATAGCTCACCGTCAGGCAAATAAAACTAAAAACGACAAGTTTCTGTCGGAACTTGTCGTTTTTTGACACTACGTCTTATTCCAGAACTATATACCTAATTCATAATAGACCGGATAAGTACAGATATACTGCTTTCGGTTACGGAAATTAACCTTTTTATTACTTAAAGAATTTACCATTTTCCCCTTTTAAATAATTGTTATCTCTCTTGCGTTGCCTCTGTCACCGCGGTTTGTCACATATTGCTTTGTTCCTCCCGGAAGCATGCTCTCAAAGCTGAAATGCAGATGCCCTGCAAGCACCACCTTAATCAACGGCTCACCTGTAACATATTCATAAAACGCCTTTGAAGAAGCCGTAGGTTCTGCTATATCGCCTTTAACTTCGGGATGAATTTGGGGGTCGGAGCCGAGAAGACAAATTTCACCGTTCCAGAATTTATAGCTTTTCTCATAAAGCTTTTTTTCATACAAAGGTGCATGCATAAAAAGAATAACAGGATAACCTTTTTCTACCTCTTTTTTAAGAAAATCCAGCTGTTCGTATTCTGTTTGATGAAAGGAATCATCAATTCCTATGAAATTCACTCCGTTTACAATATGCGAATTGTAAAACATACCCGGGCAAAGCTCACCACCCATTATTTCAAGGCTTTTTCTGCGATGTGCCATATCTTCTTTTGCACCGTCATAACGACAGTATTCGTGATTGCCTGCGACAAAAAGGACTCTGTCGTTTTTCAGAAATTCCCTTGCGAATTCAACACAGGGCTTTGAGATAAAATCAATAAGATCTCCTGAATGAACAACAATATCGCAATTTTTTTCAGCATACTTCATCAGCTTGTTAAGATTACGTACGCTTCTTTTTTCGTTACGTTTTTTTGCTTGTCTTATCATATCCTCAGTATCACTTTCGCAATAAAAAGGCAGATGGGAATCTGTAATATGCAGGATTTTCATCGGTTTTTCAAGACCTATTTGTATAGTGGTTTTCTTAATCATCATATTATCTCCAAAATATTATATTAATTAAGTTTAACACTTTTTGCTATGCTTTTCAATGGATTCAGAAAAACAATACAACAGAAAAATAAAGCTGACATTTACCCTTTTAATTCCTTATAACATTATTTTCACCCGATGTCTTTTATACCGTTATTTGCTGATTGCTCTTCATATGATAATTTTTTCCTCGTCAAATTCTTATTTGTCGAAATGATTATATTTATAATGATTTATTTCCAAGATCCAATTGTTCTTTTTTTAACGTTTCACCGTTGCTATCCGTAAAAACAATTTCAATATTTTCATCATTAAAAACATAACCGCAGCCCGCAAAATAAACGGGTTTCTTCTTTTTAATTGTACTGCCGATCACGACGGGGCAGATGCTGCCGTTGGTATTCCAGGCGCTGTTTTCAGGATAATAGACGTTTAACTCGTGCGCGTGACCGCAAATCATAACTTCAGGTTTTACATTTTCTCTGAGAAGCTTTGACCATTCGGCAAAAAGCTCCTGCACAATGCCAAACGGAGGCTGATATCTGTGAACAAAAGCGTTGTGGGAGATAACAAGCTTGTGCTTAATCCCATCTGCTTCGTATTCGCTTTCTTTGTTTTTAATTATATTTTTAAGGAAATCTGACTGACGTTCTCTGAAAACATGACAGGCAACGGTGTGACCGTATTCTTCGTGATCATCGTTCTTGTCTTCACCGCAGTCAAGCAGAATTCCCCAGATATTGCCGAGGCGGAAGCTGTAATACGTGTTGCCAAGATGAGTGGGAGTATAGTCTGCAAACTTCTCGGCAAAATTGCCCCTTAAATCGTGGTTACCTCTTGAGAAAATGACAGGCTTTTCACCATTAGTTAAACGAGAACAAA
>JAZRTO010000085.1:0-8840 GCA_045652065.1 Acutalibacteraceae bacterium | reverse complement strand
GGTAGTATATAACGGCAGACCTATTATAATTAAATATTCTCTTGATACGGGAATTAATTCAAGCCTTCCCGAAAGAGCGCTTATGGTGCTTGTAAACGGTGTAAGACAAACCTTTGATGCGGCTGTCGGAGACAAAAAATATGAGAATATTGATATTCTTCCCCTTGAAAGAGGGCTTGGTACAACACAGTATGCCGAATTGACTTTCCGTCCCGATATGGGTAAAAAGGGTGAAGTTCTTGCTCTTGAAGTGGCATCAATTTTTGATCCTGATAATAATTTTTATTCTGAATGTGCAGAAATCGACGGAGTGGCTGTAGCACATTCTGATGATGATAAAGATAATAGCTGTGACAGATGCGGTGTTAATATCGGGGAAGTTCCCGTAGGGCCTCCGTCTCTCACTGTTTCAAATGAAGCTTTTGCAAAAATAGTGATGAAGAAAAAAGCACCTAAGGCTGACAATCAGGTATGCGAAGACTTCTCGGGTTATGTAGAGTCCGTTCTTCACGAAAAAATTTATGCCTGCTTTAATTATGATGACGGTACAGAAATTCGCAACGATTATGATAAGCTCGAAAGCCTGTGCGCCAAGGTTTATCAGAATATAGACGAAAGCCTTGTGTATGAGGAATACGGAGGACTTGTATATAAAACAGTCTTAAGAACAACGGCAAAAGCTGATGATAATTTTACAATAAATCTTCACGGAAAAAGCGGTAAATACAGAGTTGCTTTTTACATCGGAACAGAAGCACAGCCTGTTTTTGACGGGAAGTCTTATGTTGATGTCGAGATAAAGGACGGTAAGCAGGTTGAGCTCAATATAAGCGTTGATACCACAAAGCTTAAAGGAGAAAATAGGTATTCTGTTGTGTATAAGCATATCGGGGAAAACCTTTTTGAGGATTATTGGTGGCATACCTTACAGATTTGCGAAGGCTTGCTTATTGTTGATTAAGAAATTCGGGAGATATGCTGAGAGAAATAATATACGGATAGTTTTTGCATCATTGAAAGAAAGTCCGGATACATTGCAAGATTTTGTGCCGATATTAAATAAATCTTAAACTTTCAGCGTTGCAGCTTTATTGAATTTTATATTTTTACCTGGTATAATATTTCCGAGGTGATTTGTTATGAAAAAAGTGCTTTGTTTTGTGTTGGTAATTTTTTCCCTGATATCCCTTGTAGGCTGTAATCAGCAGGTTGAAAAACAATCTGTAGCAGGCTCCTGGGAAGCTCAGGCAGAGCTGTCTGTTCTCGGTATTGATATTCCCGATTCGGATGAAAAGCAGACTGTAGATATGCTTTACTCTTTTGACTTCAATGAGGACGGAACAGGAAAAAGCAGTATTCTCGTTGATGAAAAATACAAGACCTTTGTTCCCGATACAAATTCAGATTTTACTTATACTTTTGATGGCGAAAAGCTTGAGCTTAAGCACGAAGACGGGAAAACTCAGGTCTTTACCGTTTCATTTTCTGAGGGAAAGCTTATACTGGACGGCAGATCACATATTGAATTGGTTCCCAAGAAATAGTATGTTTACGGGCAGTGCAGTATCGGCTCGTGAGAAAAAATAAGCAGAATATAAAAGCGCATAATACAAGGGGTTCTGCAGGCTGTCGCCTGTAAGAACCCCTTGTAGGTTATTTAGTTTTATGCGATTTTTATTTTTTATCTTAATGTCTTACTTGTACTGATAAACTCTTACATAGTCTACGATGAATTCGGATGTGTCACCGGGCTGCATATCCATCTTGCCGACCCCGTGTCTGTCTGCATGTGCAATGCCGTTATCGCCTGCAACCTCGCAGGAAACAAGAAGCCATTCGGGGTTCTGGCTTACACCACCGGCAGAAGTTCTGCAGGTTTCAACACCGTTGATGTAGAAAATGTACTCTTTTTCGTTCCATTCAACACCGTATGTGTTATATTCCTCGTAAGGATTGTTTGCATAGTACTTACCGAGACCTACGCCTACCATAGGATCGCCGTAGCCGTCATAGATAACACCTGTCTGTACGCAGTCACCGTAACCCCATACCTCATCCTTATAGAACATAGATTCGAAAATGTCCACCTCTGTACCGTCGATGCCTGTGCCGTCAACCTTGGTAACACCGTGGTTCATCATCCAGAAAGCAGACCACATACCTGTAGCCTTGGGAAGAATACAGCTTATTTCAAAATAGCCGTACTTGAACTCGTGAAGTCCCTGGGTAGAAATGCAGGCATTATACCAGCCTTCCTTGTAGGGCTTGTAGTCAGGATTCTCTTCAAACCAGTTTTTGTAAGCATCGGGAATGGGAAGTCCCTTGTCAAAGTAAGCGGTAGTGATTGTAAGATTACCGTCAGCTACACTTACCATATCCTCGTGCCAGAAGCCGCCTTTTCTTTCGGTTACCCACCATTCGGTCTGCCACTTTGTCTTATCAAGCTCTGTGCCTTCAAATTCATCCTGCCACACAAGCTCGAAACGGTTGTCGAGATCAAGCTGCTGTCCTGATGCGGGAACGGGCAGATCGAGCATACCGGGAAGTGTGGGGGAAATCATAAGAAGAAATGCTACAAGAATGCGAATGATTGTTCTGAACATAATAAATTCCTCCGTTTTTAAGTTATTTTCAGTATATCAAAGAAATACGGTGTCTGTCAATTATGTTTTTTATTGACATAAATGTTTTAATGAAATAAAATAGACGTATCAAATAAAGGAGAGATTGTTATGCTTCTAAATAAGATTTTTGCATTTTTTACCGCAATCTTTACATCTGTAATGCTTCTTGTATCTCCGGGAGAGAAAATTGAAGGTATTTTTACTGATGATGTACCCGGGACAGAGAAAATTTATTTTGATGAGGGTGAGCTCAGCGTGGGGGAATACGATATTTTCGTGTCTCCTGACGGCAATGACCTGAATACAGGCAAAAAAGAAGATCCTCTTAAATCACTCGAGGGGGCAAAAAACCTTCTCAAGACATACAAAAATAAAAATATTACCGATACCGTTACCGTATGGTTCGGAGAGGGAACCTATACATTTGACTCTGCCGTGAATTTCGGAGCAGATGACTTTACGGGTGTTCTTTTCAGAAGCATCCCCGATGAAGAGGTTGTTTTTACGGGCTCCGTTGACATTTCAGAGTGGGAAAACGGAACAGTAAACGGCAAGGACTGTCTGATTGCAAGAGTTGATACCGAAAGCAACTATTTCCGTTCTCTTTTCAAGGGTGAAAAAAGACTCAGTAACAGCATATGGCCCAAAGAGGGTGTATTTACGGTAAAGGATTCTCACCTTTCCGATGCGCTCTATCCAGAAAGTGATTACTTCAAGCTTCATGCAGCTTTCTATGCCAATGAAAATGAAATAATGAATTTCTTTAATGTGCAGGATGTGAACGTGAGAATTATGCACAAGTGGTGTGATGATATCCTTCCCCTTTACTCTGCAGACGTAAATACGGGTAAGATAATTGTACGTAAGGCTGCTGCTATGAATATCGAAATCGGGGATAATTACATTTATGAGAATGTAAAGGAAGCTCTTTCGCTTCCCGGAGAATGGTATCTTGACCGTGCAGAGGGTATTCTTTACTATATACCCGAGGAGGGAGAAACAAAGGATAACCTTGTACTGTCTGCACCTCTTACAGAAGACTTTATAAATATAAACGGTGCCTCTGATATCAGCTTTCAGGGTATTAAGTTCATAAATACCGACTGGGATTTTGTAAACGGTACACTTAACATCTGGCCCATTGATGAAAGCAATTATCTTTTCCCTTACCTTGACTATCTTCCCACTCATCCTCAGGCTGCTTATGAGGTGCCTGCTGCAGTTACCGTAAGCAATGCTCAGAATGTAAATTTTACAGACTGTATTTTCCGCAGCATTTCAGATACAGCGATTATGTTTAAGGAGAATGCAAGAGGCTGTAAGGTTGAAGCCTGCCTGTTTGATGAGATAGGTGCAAATGCGGTATTTATCAACGCTCCCTACAGTATTCCTGCGGTTACGGGTGATATTACCGTCACAAACTGTGAAATAAACGAATACGGCAGAATTTATAATCATTCTATAGGTGTGCTTCTCTGCCATGCAGATAACTGTGAAATTTCAAAGAACGAAATTCACGATGGCTGGTATACGGCAGTTTCCGTCGGCTGGGTATGGGGTTATGGCGAAAATCCCACAAACAATATTCAGGTAAAGGATAACCTTATTTATAACATCGGTAACGGCTGGCTGTCCGATATGGGCGGTATTTATACTCTCGGTATTCAGCCTGATACGGTGCTTTCAGGTAATGTTATTTACAATGTAGGCTGTTATGAGGGCTCAACGGGCTACGGCGGCTGGGGTATTTATCTTGATGAGGGCTCAACAGAGATTCTTGTTGAAAATAACCTTGTGTACGACTGCTCCTCACAGTGCTTCCATCAGCACTACGGCAGAGATAATATGATAAGAAACAATATCTTTGCCTTCGGTGGTGACGGTATATTCAGAATCACAAGAAACGAAGAGCACAACTCCCTTTTCCTTGAAAACAATATTCTTGTTTCCGATGACTCGGCAATGTATTGGGAAACCTGTAAAAAGAATTGGTTCTGCGATAACAACAATCTCTATTTCGACTATTCAAGACGTCTTGTATATTCGGGCGGTTCCACAAAATTCGGCAACAGATTGGGTATCCCCTGTATGGTTGAAAGAGGTTATTACAATAATGCGGTGTTCAAGGACCCCTTGTTCAGGGATGCGGGTAACCGTGATTTCACACTTGCAGAAAATTCTCCGGCCCTTGAAACAGGCTTTGTTCCCTTCTCTTATAATGCAGGAACAGACTATATTTTTTAATTGAACCTCAGGTGAAATATGTACATAGCAGGTCAGATTGTCGGTATTCTTGTTACCGTCACAGTAATAATTATCCAACAGCTTAAAAGAAGAAAACAGATTCTGTGGGCGTCAGTTTTTGTCAATGTCCTCGGGGCGCTCAACGTATTGCTGCTTGACGGCTTCGGCTCTGGGGTCACGGTAAACTTTGTTGCAATTCTGCAGATTCTTGTAGCTCTTTGGCACGAAAAGAAGAATACAGAAGAAACGATAATTGAGAAAATCATATTCTTCATTCTTTATGTAGGTGTGGGAGTTATGAGCTATACCTCTTATCTCGATATTCTCGCAATTCTTGCAGCGGTATTCTATATGGTGGCAATGCTGCAGAAAAAGGAGCAGAGGATAAGACTCTGTTTACTTGCAAATATGACCTCCTGGACTATATACCACGGTATTTTAGGATCAACGGGAATATTTGCACAGCTTGCAGGCATCGTTTCCGCGGTTATCGCCCTTTACAGATACAGAAAAAAAGATAAAAAAGCAGAATAAAACCAAAAACCGATTCGCATATAACGAATCGGTTTTCTTTTTAATGTATAAGAAAGAAACACCTGCAGCCCCTAAGTTTTGGGATATGGGGTTAATAAAGGGTAAGATTTTTTCTTATCTTGTTTCGGGAAGTCCCTGAAGATGTGTTGTGGAATTTATGTAGTCAAAAATTATATCTCCGTAAGGGTTTGTGCCGGGCTTGTAGAAAATAATTTTTGTAATTCCCGTGTTCGAAAAATTGATGTCGAATATGGGTACATTTTCAAGCCCCATAAGATAAAACACAATGTGGGTTATAAAAGCTGCGTGGGAAACGACACAAATTCTGTCGCCCTTTTCATGGTGTGAGCGCAGATATTCTACTGCCGCCTTTGCTCTTAAAAAGTGAGCCTTATCATCTTCCTTTGAAGAGTAGCACATAAGGGGAGTGTCTGAAGGTAAATCGGGGGCTAAAACAGCCTCGGGATTTATTTTCTTTATATCCTCGGGGGCACCCTTATACTCTTCACCCATACCGTTTTCGGTAAGAAGGGGCAGAAGTCTTAACGGTTTTTGCTCCTTTTGCTTTTTTATAACCTCGGTTGCAGTTCTTTCGGCTCTTAAAAGTGCACTGGAATATACCGCATCAAAGCTTATATCCGAGAGATATTCTCCTAAGTTTTCAGCCTGTCGTATTCCGGTTTCTGTAAGGAAGGGGTCTGCCATATCCTGAAGTGTGGGTATTTCTCTTACCTTTATTCCTGCATTACCGTTACTTTGTCCGTGGCGGATAAGATATATTTCAAGCTCAACTACATTCTTTTCCTGTTCCATATAATCCGATTCCTTTACTTTGTTCTGAAATAAATTATACAGAATGAAAAAAATTATGTCAAATAAATCCGTGTAAATTCTTATTAAGCTTTTTACTTAAATGGCGGACGGCAAGGAAAACTACAGTCCATATAATAAAGAAGATAGCTACAAAAATAGCGGTAAAAGTTAAAATCACGTTGATATTGAAGGGAATCCACGTGTTCACAAGATAGCAAAGGACGTACACGGCATAAAGTGAAGAAAAATGGCAGGCAAGGGATTTTGGCACTGACCAGTGCTCTATCTGATTGAAAACCGTAGCACCTGCCTGAACGAAGGCAAGAATATAGGTAGAAACAGCCATTATAAGCACCTGCAGACCGTCGAGCTGCAGATTTTCTTCAAATAGGGAGATAATAAAAATCACAATTGCCGCAGTAACTGGCCCCAGCCCTGAAAACATAAGTCCTCTTTTGATAAATTCTTTTACGTAAATATTCATACTATAAACCTAACCTTTCCTTGACTGCTTTTACCTGTCTTCGGGATACGAAGTCTGCGAGTCCGTTTGTAAAAGTGACCTTCAGTGTTCCCGAAACGGAGCAGTCAAATTTTTTGATTTTTTTAATGTTACCTATAGCAGACTGATTGAGCTTTATAAAAGCCGAGGGCATTTTCTCCTCTATCATATAAAGTCTTTCTTTTACGAAAAATTTATCCTTTTCCGTAAATACAGCAACCTTTTCGTTTTCAACGGTAAAAAGGACAATTTCCGAAAAACCGATTTTATAAGTTTCCCCGTTTTTATGACAGAGAAGCTCGTTTTTCCCCGAAAGCAGCTTTTGTATATCATCAACAATCTGCCTTCTTTCGTTAACATAGATATCAATTCTTTCTTCTTGAGTTTCGCCGACAAAAACATTAAGCTTCAAAATATCTTCCTCCTTTCATTCCCGATTATAGCCATAGAATAATATCTGTAAAGCATTTTTCGCTATACGGCAGAAATTGCAGACTATGCGGTTGGTTTAGTAAATCATAATTTATCTGTCATTTGCCCCTACAAAGAATGATTTATTTAAAAATGCGGTGCAGGCTACTTTTTTGCAGCCTGCACCGTGTGCTGTTATTTTGTCTTTACCATTTGTTTTCTACGTATTCGCAGAAAGCATACATATCCTTGATTTCAAGCTTTGTGCCGTCATCAAGAGTAACATCACCGTTCCACAGTCCGTGCACCTGATGTGTGTGCATTCTTGCAAGATTGAGTACATTGGTATCGGAATGGTGGTCATAGTAGGGAGTCATTGTAAGGTTGAATCTGCCGTCCTCGGAAACGAATTTCCAGTCCTTCATAAACTTGTCGGGCTTGGGGAAGGTCTCAACATCAACAGCGCCGATCTTGTGAGCTTTTCCGTCATAGAAAAGGCAGGTTTCGGTAGCATTGCTTTCATCGCCTATTGCCCATGTGATTTCAAAGCCGAAAAGGAGCTTGTTTCCGTCTGCGTCTTTAAGGTATGTTGAGCCGTTACCCCAGTACCATACCATTTCGTGCGGAGTATTTACTCTGCCCCAGTCAAGAGCACAGAATGTATCTGTCTTCTTGAATTCATAAACAGTATTTCCTGCCTTGAAGGTACCTTCGCAGGGCATACAGTTCTGCTTTGTGGTCATAAAGTATCTTGTGGGCTCGTTTTCGAAGGGGAGTACCGTTGTGATATTCTCAAGTCCCTCGGGAATATCCATTGTAAAATTACACTCTATAAAGGAACCCTTCCAGGGCTTCTTGAAATAAAGATTTCTTTTGTTTTCACGGGTATCGAAAATTACGTGTGCACCCCCGACCTTTGCTTCAAAGTAGTTTGGCACATCACCCTTGGGAGGAAGAATGTACTTGCTTTCTCCGCCCAGGAAAAGTGCGGTGGCATCAGCAAGCTTCACGCCCTTTTTAAGGTCAACAAGAACTGCAGATACATAACCGCCTATGGAGATGTTTGCAAAGGAAATCTGTACCATAAAGTTTTCGTTGCCGAGCTGATAGAAGTCCCATTCCTTTTTTCTGTATTTGGGATTTGAACAGGAACGGTCATAGTCAAATACGTTGTGTCTTGCCCATCCCTTAGCAAGAAGGGTACCGTCATAGTCTAAAAGGCGGGTAGGCTCTGTGTATTCTGTCTGCTTCGAGGGGGAAGCCCATTCCCAATAGGACTTATATGTTCTGTCGCTCATAAGATCAACTCCTGTAAAAAATATCTTACCTTAAGTATATAAATTCCGGAGTATTATTTCAATATAAAAAGTAAATAAAAAGCAAGAAAATAATTTGACACAAAAAGGGGAAGCACCCGAAAAGTGCTTCCCGAAAAATATTTGTGTTATCTTCCGATACCGAAAATCTTTACAAAGATGATAAAGAAGTTTTCGATGTAAATCATAAGCTTGTTTGCGGCATTGGAGAGATTTGTGAGAATGTTATCGCCGTTCATCTTGAGACCGTAGCCCTGAAGTGTTCCGTTGTTGTCGGGAACTGAGTCACCGTCAAATGCAAACTCATAAAGAAGGGGAGAAATGAGTGCTGTGATGAAGTATTCACCGGGATTGATACCGCCGAAAACGGCTGCAGTAATTCTGGTAAAATCCTTA
>JAZRTO010000084.1:0-28214 GCA_045652065.1 Acutalibacteraceae bacterium | reverse complement strand
TACTTTTTGTGGCTTGCCATTGCTCGCCACATTTTATTTTTACTAAAGCATTTTAATACCCCCGGTAGAACCGGGGGTTGTGTCTTTGCTGAAGACCAAAAATATAACTCCTGTAATCTCAAAATGATGATTACAGGAGTTTTTTAATATATAGGAATTTGCTCACATTTGTGAGCAATCAGGATTTATCAGGAACCGCATCCCTCCCCCATAAGCATAGGAGTAAAGGGTTGATAAATCATAAGATTTTTTCTTACTAAAATATAAGACTTAATACTGCGATGTTTGAATAAAATTAAAAAATTGGTCATTTATACGGATTTCTGTAAAATAATGACATTTTGCATTAATATTAGCAATAAATTACAGAAATCTGTATTTTTTTGTTTAAACATCTGACAAATTTCGGAGCAAACGGAATAAACACAAAAACATTTTGTCGTTATTTGCCTAAAGCACCTCACAACATACTTTTGATATGTAAAAAAATCCTTCTGGCAGTCCCAAAATAGGCTTTATTGACTTGGCAAATATTTTTGAAAAAACCTCATCTAACATAACATCTTAGACCATTAACCAAGCTATGAACAACTGAAGTATACGGGGTATTTTAAGGGAGAACAAAAAGAGAAGTCCCGTTGTGAAGGCAAAAATCTGCTATCTCAACGGGGTGACGCTTTATTTAATTAGTTCTTCCGATAGTTCTTAAACATTATCATAAAGCCAATCCAGAAAGTTATTTATGAGTTTAGCAATAGCTTATAACTGTCAGAAATATTACTGAGTTCATCGGGTCGATAATTACACATACATTGCCCCAAATATAACATATAGGGCATTATCTTTATGTCACACACTATTAACGGAAATTTTTCTGTAAATTACCTGATATACTTTTTCAGTCCCTCTGCATCAATTTTATCTGCAACACAGTTTGGGACTTAAAAAGACAAAAGATGGTATAGGCCCCAAACAAATAAGCAATATATAAACTTTTTATAATAATTTTTATACAAGTCAAAAGGATTACCAAAATATATGAAAGTCTATATTAAATAATTTTATACTATTGCTTGTTTGTTTGCAAAATGTTTGCAAAACACATAAAAAGCATTGTTTCTTCAGTTTTATTTGCTAACATTTGTTTGCAAATAAAACACTTTATTATGATTTGAATGATGATTTTGATGTCATCGTTAACACGTGAATCTCGCACCCGACCTTTTAATTGTTAATAGTAAAAAAATATCGCATACCCCTTGAAATACAAGGATTATGCGATATTTTAATTGGCACCCTCTACCGGAATCGAACCGATATCTAAGTCTTAGGAGGACCTTATTCTATCCGTTGAACTAAGAGGGCATATTAAGTTTTTATTATTAAAAATCAAACACTTTTTGACAAAAAGTATTTGGTTTGAATTACCCTTAGGAGGGGTTTATTATATCCATTTAACTATGGAGGCGCGTTTGTTTGTACGAATAATTTTACCAAATTATGTCGGTGTTGTCAATGATTTGCGGGACTTTTTAGGTGTTTCTCCTTGATTAGTATTATATTATATGTTAAAATACATACGACTTATTATTTTTGGAAAGAGAGAGATCCGGATGTCCCGTTTTAAACGAATTGTCTGTTTATATCTTTCGGCAGCATTAATTCTCGGTGCCGTTATAACAGGCTTCGGCACTGAAAATATTGCATTATTCGGAATAAATAAAAATGTAGAAATATCAAAGGAAGCAGAAACTGAGACTGCTCCCCTTTCGGAATCTATATGCACGGAAGTTCCCGTTGTGACAGAGCCGACAACAGAAGAATTTACAACAGAAGCTACTACCACTCAAGCGGTTACGGAAGAAATCACAACAGAAGCTGTAATTACCGAAACGGCAACTGAGATTATCACGACAGAAGCTGTAACAGAATTTACCACCGATGAAACAACAACCGAGGCTGTAACCGAGGTCATCACATCAGAAGCTGCTACAGAAGCCGCAACTGAGGCAATTACAACAGAAGCTACAACCGAACCAACAACAGAAGCTGAGCTTCCGACAGATGATGATATAATTACTTTCGAGGAGATTCTTGAGGTCAAACCCGAGCTTCACAAGAGCGACTACTCCCCTGCAAAATCAAACGAAAAGGTATCTGAATTGTCGTTCCTCTCAGAAACCAAGGATTCCCTTTCCTCTGCCGACACAGCTAACGTATACACGTTTTCTGTTGACAAAAAATCGATGTTCAGCTACAAGTTTTCTCATCCCGCACCTACCGGTATGGAGGGCTGGGAGGTTTCGCTTTACAGTGAATATTCCGTAAACGGTGACGGCAAAAACAAAGATTACAGACTTATCAACACTCTCAAAACAACCACACAAAAATCGGACAAGTCTCCTGAAATAGGTCTTGCTCCCGGAGAATACCGCCTTGTGGTGAAAAAAGGTGCTGCCTTCAGCAGTGCAACCTATAAAATTGAGGCTACTCTCAAAAAGACTTCTGAATATGAAATTGAATGTAATGATAATATTTACCGCTATACCGAAATATACAGCGGTGTTCCCGTAAAGGGCAGTGCTTCCAGCTTCCCCGACAGACAGGATGAGGACTATTACCTTTTAAGAATGTATGAGGACGGCTTTATTGACCTTAAATTTGAGCATGCAACAATAAAAGATAAAATAAGCGTCTGCTGGCAGGTGCTTTTATTCTCCGAGGACGGCACCTGTGTATTCTCTGTTAATTCAATTTTTACAGACACAGTAAATAAAAGCGGCAAAATTGGACTTCAGAAGGGTAACTATTATGTGCTGGTAAGAAACAGAGTATATACCGATATGACATATACCCTTACCCTTTCGAGAACAGATAATAAGGATTATGAATCCGAGAAAAATGACACAATTGATAAGGCTAATCAGATAGGTGTCGGCTCTACAGTGTCCGGCTCGCTGGCATCTCAGATAAACGGTATTGACCGTGATTATTTCAAGTTTTCACTTGATACAAACGGCTGGTGTGTAATAGATTTCGCGCATGAGCCTATAGAGGACTTAAATGAAAAAGATGATTCAGACTACAAAAACGGTTGGAACATCACACTGCTTGACGAAAAAGGAAATATGATTTATAAGGGTATCTCTGCATGGGCAGATGATGTTACCGCATCCTCTATGATAGGTCTTGCAAAGGGCACATATTACATAAAAATTGACAGCGAAAACCTTTATCTCAATTCGGAAAAATACTACCTTACGGTTAATTTTACAGAAAACGCCGACTGTGAAACAGAGTTCAACAACACCTTCAACGAATCAGATGCTCTGAATGTACAGATTCCCGTTTCAGGCTTCTTATCTGAACGCGAAACAGATTATGATGTAGATTTCTATATACTCGAAATTACCGAAAAATCTGACATAAAGATTGAATTCTCTCATGAAAAGCTGCCCTCAAGCCGTGATATCTTTAACTTCACTCTTTACAATTTCAAACGACAGAAAATTAAAAGCACCGATAAAAACGGTAATGAAGGGCCTACCTTAATTAAATCACTTTCAGACAAAGAAAAAACTGTGGCTTATTATAAGGATCTTCCTGCAGGCAAGTATTACGTTAAGGTAACTCCCGGCATATTCTTCAGCGATATACAATACACTTTATCATTTACACAAGGAGAATAATTATGAAGTATTCTGTATCATCCTACAGCTACCACAAGCTCACTGCTTCAGGCGAGTACAAGGAAATTGAGCTTATTGCTCTGGCGTCGGAAATGGGCTTTGATGCCATTGAATTTGCAGAAATTCATCCCCCCGAAGGAATGGACAAGCTTCAGTATGCATCAATGCTTAAGGCAGAGGCTCAAAAGCACGAAATTGACATTGCAGCATATGCTATAGGTGCTAATCTTCTTTATGACACAGATAAGGAAATTGAAAGACTGAAAAACGAAGTAGATGTATGTGCCGCTTTAGGCTGTACCACTATGCGTCACGATGCCACAGGCGGATATCGTGATGAAGAACAGAAAAAAGGAATGGGCTTCAATAATGCGCTCCCCGTTATTGTAAAGGGCTATAAGGCTGTAACTGAATATGCAAAAACAAAGGGAATTAAAACCTGCATAGAAAATCACGGCTTTTTTGCACAGGATTCAGCCCGTGTAGAAGCCATTATCAATGGTGTAAACGATGAAAACTTCGGTGCCCTTGTTGATATCGGCAACTTTATGTGTGCAGACGAAAATCCTGCAATTGCAGTGGGTAATGTTGCTCCCTATGCAATACACGTTCATGCTAAGGATTTCAATGTAAAAAAAGGAACTGAATTTATTCCTCCCGACGGATATTTTATGACAAGAGGCGGAAATTTCCTTAAGGGTGCAATTATCGGTCACGGTGAGGTTCCTGTAATTCAGTGCCTTCGTATTCTTAAAAATGCCGGTTATAACGGCTATGTAACTGTTGAATTTGAAGGTATGGAGGATGCAAAGACCGGCGTAAAATGCGGTCTTAATACACTTAAAAAAGCAGATGAACTCTTATAACCCTAAATTTATGAAAAGAGCCCTGGAGCTTGCAAAGGAAGCATCCGAAATGGGAGAGGTTCCCGTTGGTGCTGTAATTGTCAGAAACGGTGAGATTATTGCGGAAGGTAAAAACGGCAGAGAGACCGATAAGAATGCTCTTTCTCACGCGGAAATTGAAGCTATCAACAATGCCTGCAATACCCTTGGCGGATGGCGACTTCCCGGATGTGAGCTGTATGTGACCCTTGAGCCTTGTCCTATGTGTGCAGGTGCAATAATCAATTCACGAATAGAAAAGATATATTTCGGTGCATATGACAGAAAAGCCGGTAGTGTAAGAAGCCTTGTTCGGCTTTTCGATATTCCCTATAACCATAAGCCTGAAGTAAAGGGCGGTATTATGGAAGAAGAATGTGCTGCTGTTTTATCTGACTTTTTCAGAAAATTAAGAGAAAAAAAGAAAGCAAAATAAAGCATTTACGGGCAGAGTAAATTCTGCCCGATTTTTTTATATTGAATCCGATAACATATAAACTTTGCCTCTTCCCAACTCTAACACAGCAAAAAAATCCCGACAGATAAACACTGTCGGGATTCTGTTATTATGTTGTATTAATATAATAAATATATTTATGCAACAATGATGGTTATTTTTGCGGTTTCTTTAACATTTGTAGGAATCTCGAAGGAATACTTGTTTCCGTCATCAGCAGTCAGGAAACCACTATCCTCACCACCGCCGAAGTCAACCATTACAAGGATATTACCTTCTGCACCTTCAACTGTAAAGTTAACAGTTCCACCGGCAGCAACATCGAACTCACCAAATATAACCTTGATGTTTTCATCAGTGCAGCTGACAACAACTCGTTCAATCACTTCCGAGTCAAGAACTTTAGTACATACGGAACATTCTGCCTTACGATTAATTATAATGTTACCCTCTGCATTAACCTCAGCTGAATCCGTATATTCGGGAGTATGTTCTGCAAGTGCAAGCTCTCTTGTTTCAAGAACAGTGCCGCATTCATTTGCGCAAAGACGAGATTCAATTCCCGGTGTAGCACATGTGGAAGGTGTTGTCTCAACCCATTCGCCTTCAGCATGTCCGGTAGCCTCAATAATTTCTTCTCTCATTGTCTTATTGCAATCATCACGAATACATACCAATGCCTTAATACCTGTTTCTGTACAACCGGGAGCTTTTATTTCTGCCCAGTTGTCGGCGCGGAATTCGTGTCCCTTTGCCTTTATAGCAGTTGTCTCTGTGTAACCACAGTCAATATTAGTGCAAGCATACACCTTGGTACCTGTTTCGGTACAGGTTGCATCAGTGATTATTTCAAACTCTGTATAATCAACATTGTGACCGAGAGCAGGTATTTCATCTGTCTCTGTGTAAACACAGTCATTAATAGTGCAAGCATACACCTTGGTACCTGTTTCGGTACAGGTTGCATCCTTGATTACATCCCACTTTGTATAATCAACATTGTGACCGAGAGCAGGTATTTCATCTGTCTCTGTGTAACCACAGTTATTAGAGCAAACATATTTCTTGGTACCTGTTTCGGTACAGTTTGGCTCATGGTCTATTTCAAACTCAGTATAATCAACACTGTGACCGAGAGCGGGCAAAATACGCTTCTTTGTAATATCACAGTCTTCACGTTTGCACTCACATTCCTCGATACCGGTTTCCGTACAGGTAGGATGTGTTGTTGTAAACCACACATTTGAAGTGAAATCGTGGCCAAGCGCTTCTACAGGCTCTTTCTTAATTTCATCACAACGGCTACACTTACATTCCTTAACACCTGCTTTATCACAAGAGGGATCTACAGTTGTAACCCACTTTCCTGAACTGTAATCGTGACCAAGAGCACCAATTGCCATTTTAAGACTTTCATCACAGTTGCTGCACTTGCTCTCCTTAAGACCTTCTGTAGTACAGGTGGGAGCCTTTGTTACTTTCCATTTAAGTAAATCATAGCTATGGCCGAAGGACAGAATAATCAGTTTATCTGTCTCATCACAACGGGTACACTTACATTCCTTAAGACCATTTTCGGTACAGGTTACAGGCTTTGTTACCTTCCAGTTTTCATCCTTAAACTCATGACCGAGAGCAGGAATATTTTCTGTTTTTACATTATCGCAATTTGTACACTTGCACTTCTTAGTGCCGGATTTTGTACAGGTTGCAGGCTTTGTTACTTCCCAGTTTTCGTCTTTGTATTCGTGACCGAGAGCCTCAATATTTTTCTTTACAGTTGCTCCGCAACGTAAGCACTGTGTCTCCTTGACACCCTTTTCAGTACAGGTTGCTTCCTTGACTACAGTCCATTCTGCACCGTCAACATCATGTCCGAGGGGAGATACGGGGAACTGCGTGATAGCATCACAATTTGCACACTTACGAGCCTTGTAGCCAAGCTCTTCACATGTAGGCTCACGAGTTATATACCAGTCATTCACAGTAAAATCGTGACCCGATGCTGCAACTGTATCGGAAACCTTTACATCGCAGCGACTGCATTTGCACTCCTTGACACCAGCTTTTTTACAAGTGGGAGCTACAACTATAACCCAATCCTCTGCGCTGTAATTGTGACCGAGTGCTGCCACTACAGCAGTCTTAATTTCATCACAACGGCTGCACACACATTCCTTGATACCGGTTGTTGTACAGGTAGGTGCATTTGTTATAACCCAATTTTCATCACTGTATTCGTGACCGAGAGCTTCTGCTACAGCAGTCTTAATTTCATCACAACGACTGCACTTGTACTCCTTGATACCTTCCGTCAGACAAGTGGGAGCCTTTGTGATAATCCATTCATCCTCGTTGAAATCATGACCCAATGCCTTTACTGCCTGCTTTTCTGTTTCAGCACAACGAGTACACGGTCTTTCCTCAAGACCATCCTCTGTACAAGTTGCTTCCTTTGTCACTACCCAGGTCTCGTCCTTTATTTCGTGACCAAGTGCCTTTATTGTCTGCTTCTCTGTTTCAGTACAGCGAGAACATTTTCTTTCTTCAAGACCTGTTTCTGTACAGGTTGCTTCCTTTGTCACTACCCAGGTCTCATCTTTTATTTCGTGCCCCAGCGCCTTTATTGTCTGCTTCTTTGTTTCATCACAGCGTGTGCACTTGAATTCCTTGACACCCTCTTCGGTACAGGTAGGAGCCTTTGTTGTAACCCACTTACCCTTGCTGTAATCATGACCAAGTGCGTCAATGGTCTTCTTCTTGCTTTCATCACAGCGGCTGCACTTGCTCTCCTTAAGACCTTCTGTCGTACAGGTGGGAGCCTTTGTTGTCTTCCAGTCAAGCAAATTATAGTGATGACCGAGAGCCTTTATTTTCAGCTTCTGTGTTTCATCACAGCGTGTACACTTACATTCCTTAAGTCCGTCAGTAGTACAGGTTGCCTTCTTTGTAACCTTCCAATTTTCAAGCTTGTAGTTATGTCCCTTTGCCTTTATTGTTTCCTTCTTCACAGCATCGCAACCACTACACTTTCTTTCCTGAGTTCCGTCTGTGGTACAGGTTGCTTCTTTTGTTACAACCCATGCACCGTAATCGTGACCTGTTGCCTTTATTGTTTCCTTCTTTACAGCATCACAGCCGGTACACTTGCAGGATTTTACACCCTCTGCAGTACAGGTTGCTTTCTTTGTTACCTTCCAGTTCTCTGCCTTGAATTCGTGACCCTTTGCCTTTATTACTTCCTTCTTTACAACATCACAACGGGTACACTTGCAGGACTTAGCACCTTCACCGGTACAGGTAGCCTTCTTTGTTGTTTTCCAGTTCTCTGCCTTGAACTCGTGGCCGAGAGCCTTTATGGTTTCTGTCTTCTTTGCATCGCAACGGGTACACTTACAGGATTTTACACCCTCTGCGGTACAGGTTGCTTTCTTTGTTACCTTCCAGTTCTCTGCCTTGAATTCGTGGCCGAGAGCCTTTATTGCTTCATTCTTTACTGCATCACAACGTGTACACTTACAGGATTTTACACCTTCTGCGGTACAGGTTGCTTTCTTGGTTACCTTCCAGTTCTCTGCCTTAAACTCGTGACCGAGAGCCTTTACAGATTTCTCTGTAACTGCGCCGCAACGTGAACACTTGCAGGACATTACACCCTTTGCGGAACAGGTAGGTAACTTAGTTATCTTCCAATCCTCTGTCTTGTTATTATGACCGAGAGGCTTGCTGACTATCTTTGTTGAGCCGTCAATTTCATTTTTACAGTAATCGCAGACGGCAATTGCTCTCTTTCCTGAAGTACAGGTTGCTTCTTTGACAACCTTTGTCTTTTTGAGATTTTTATTTGTACAAGGGGTCTGAAGCAGAACACCACTCTTTTTCTTATCACAGTTCTTACACTTATAATAGCCCTCTACGTTTTCCTGACAACGGACGCCTTTTGCACTGAGAAGCTCTGATTCATCAAAATCGTGATCGGCCTTGGCAATTTTTCTTTCTGCCTTGGTTTCACCGCAAACGGAGCATTCACCCCTCTGAAGTCCTGTCTTTGTGCAGGTTGCCTCTTTTACAGTTGTCCAATTTGAAACCTTATGACCTGTTGCGGGAATAATCTCTGTTACGGGACCGCAGACACGGCAGGTGGCAATCTTTTTACCATCCTTTTCACAGGTAGCCTTGGTTTTAACTGTCCAATCACCCTTTAAGGAATGAGCAGTCTTTTTAAGAGTCTTGGTCTTTACATTTCCGCAACGCACACAAGCTGTTTCTGCCTTACCTTCATTTTCGCAGGTAGCCTTTACTGTTACTGTGTAATTGTCCTCTTTATATTTATGACCAAGAGCGGCAACACCGTATTCATCCTTTGTTTCACCACAAGTGACACACTTCTTTGCATTAAGACCGGGCTTTTCACAGGTGGGCTTTGTTATAACAGAATCGTAAGAGAATGTATGTCCGGGTGCATTAGTTGTAACCGTCTTTTTTACATATTCGCAGTTGGTACATTTCTGAAGCTCTGTTCCGTTTTCGGTACAGGTCTTTTTCTTACCGACTACCCATTCGTATGTATGACTGCCCTTGGGATTTTCAGTCTTTTTCTCATACTGCTTGCAGACAGTACAGGTTCTGTGCTTTTCAACAGGATTGAAGCAGTCCTTACCGTCGGGATATACCCATTTGCCGCTGTGCTCACCGGTACGTTTAAGAGTCTTCTCTTCAATAACCTTGTCACAACTGCGACACTTCAGCTGAGCAAGACCTTTGTTTTTACAGTTTGCTTCCTTTACAGTTTCCCATGAACCTGCAACATGATTATCCTTATCCGCAGGAATCACTTCCCTTGAGGAAAGCTCCATACAGCAAAGACAGAACTGTATTCTGTAGCCGTCGCTTGAGCAATCGGGAGCAGGAACTTCAAGCTCCACCAGCTTATGTGCGGGAGTCTTGTCAAGCCCCGTTGAAATACGAAGTGCTATTCTTGCATCCGAAGCAGTAATATTACCGTCAGCATCAACGTCAGCCTTATCAAAATAAGAAACGTCGATTTCATCCAGCTTTACGGATACTCTGAGAATAGAACGGGCATCATTTGCTCCGACTCCGTCTCCGTCGAGATCACCTACAGCAAAGCATGAGTCGAGATTTTCAATTACCTCAAGCTCAAGAACATCTTCATAGTTAAAGTTTACTGCGGCAGAAGCCGAGAAAACAAAACAGAAGAGAATTGCTGCAGCAGCTAAAAATACGTGCAAAAATCTGTTCTTCATCTTATTACCTCCTGGTAAAATGTATATATATGCTTATAATAACATATGTTTCCTGCAAATTCAAGTAAAATTTTATTTATTATTATATATTATAGGCGGCGATAAATTTCAATCCATTTTTCCACTTTTTTACCGTCCCACACGGGAGGAATTGTTTTTTGTACTACGGGGAGCAACGGCATATTTTTTGCTGTTCTCGCAAGGTGAGGAAGAAGCTTGATTTCAGGTATTGCCGCAATAAGCTTTTCAACCACATAACGAACATTCACCGCAGAAAAATTTCCTCCGACCATACCGATTTCGGTTTCTGTCAGAATACCCTTTTCAAGGAAAAAATCAATGTCATCTGCAGTTACTGCACTTAAGAAACGACGCATCACGGCAATAGCCATAAGAGAATTTCCGAAAAGAGTGAAATATCTGTACTGATACTGCCACAGCTCCTCTTTTCTGAAGCCGTTTTTTGCAGCAGCAATAACAGCATTTGCAAGAAGCTTTCCTGCCTGCAGAGAAAGATCAATTCCCGAGCCGTTAAGAGGTACGGTCATACCGGCACTGTCTCCGACAAGTGCATACGAATCAGCCACCAGCAGGGAGGCTGTTTTGGCAAGGGGAATTTTTGCCGTGGTACCGCCTCTTACGGGTGTTGTGCCGATTCCCGGGAAATTCGCCCTTATATCCTTGAGAGAAGCATCAATTTCCTTCTCTGAAAGACTTCCGAACTTGCCGATAAGAACATCCATATAGTCTTCCTCGGTAATTACCCAGTCAAGCCCGGGCTTTCCGCAGTTGAAGAAAAATACGGAATAGTTGGGAGAAGTGATAAATTTCTCCGTATTTTCATAGTAAGCACGGAAAATTTCAAAGGTATCCTCTTCAGCAAAATCCTTTTCTATGTCAAATTCCTCGGGAAGAGAACGTCTTACGGGAGAATACATACCTGCCGCATCAATTACCATATGGGCAAAATAATCCTCTTCTCCCGCTTCTGTTTTTATTTTCACTCCCGTAACCCTTGTTCCCTCGCATATGGCGGATATTATTTCTGTTCCGAAAATAAATTTCACTCCGCAGCCTTCACAATGGTCTATGAGATATCTTATAAGAAATTTTCTGTCAATTGTAATGCAATCGGAGGATGAAACTCCGGGACCTGCATCCATATTGATCTTTGCCGTTTTCTTCGGATTGAAATAGCACATATTGAGTCCCCGTCTGAAATTTGACTCATCGGGGACAGGAATATCTGCAAACTTAAACGCAGGAATATCCATAGCATCGTGCCAATCGTGACCTATATTTTCCTTTGTTTCCTTTTCTATAACAGTAACATCAAATCCCTTTTTTGCAAGAATCGCAGCAGCGGAAAGACCGCCGTGACCTGCACCTGCAACAAGAATTTTCCGCATAAAATCGCCTCATTTTATCAGTCAGTTTTTACCTTGATTCCGTCGTAAAGCTTGTCCTCCGAGCAGGAAAATACGGTAGCAATTCTGTCGGATTTTTCTATTCCCCCCATAATTTCCGTTACTCCGTCAACACTGAGTCCTACCTTGACATCCTGCTTACTGAGAGCCTTAGCGAAGGAGGAATATTTCCACACATAATACCTGTTTCCGTCAGCAAACACTGCAGAAGACCTTACTGTAAGAGCATCCGTTACCGTTTTTGTAAGCACCTTAGCTTTAAGGGGTACACCCTCTTTTGTAAAGGCTGCAGAATCATCAGGAGTTACAAAAACAGCATAAACTACGGTTGACGGCATTTCACCCGTAAGCACGGAGTGATAGTCCTTTATATAGTAAGAATCGGGAAATGCTTCTGTAATATCCGTTACCTTTCCCGTATAAACGGTTCCGTTTTCATTTATAAGCTCTACACTCTGCCCCGGCTCTATATAGTGGACATCATAATCATTATCAATAAATACGACCTTGAAGCTTGTCCCCGATGAAATTGTGACAGCATTCCCCTCTGTATATCTTGAAATCGCCTGAACAACAGGCTTTTCCGCGGTAATAACGGGCTTTCTCGCCTCTCTCAGCCCGATACTGATACACGTTACTGCAATAAAAAGCAGGACTACAGCAGAAAGAACCGCAATAGCACGGTTTTTGCGGCGATTGACCTTCTTTTTATTATTTTCAGCCTTTACCTTTTTCTGCTTTTCCTTCTGTTCCTTCGGGGAAAGCTCATTTTCCCCTGACAGCAAGCCGAGATTTTCGGTGGAGGCACCCGGATCTTTTTTTATAAGCTCACGGGGCACAGAATCTTTATCAACATTAAAAACCGCAGAAAAATCAGGAATATCATTGTTTTCCGGTTTCTTATTCATATCATCAATCCTTTGTTCGTTCTAAAAATTATTATAGTACATAAATATGGAATATGGAATAGAAAAAATGAAATTCGCTACACGGGTGTGAGATTATGTTGAATGTGACAAAAAAAGCTGTCTCTGTTTTGTTGATATTTATTTTATCAGCAGTATTTAATTCCTGCCGCTATGAGACACGGGTTGATTTTTCCGAGCTGATAAGACGAATGAATCACAAAAGTGATACTTATACGGCTGACATAAAGTCTTCCTTCTATTCAGAGGGTGAATGGTTTCTTTTCACAGACACATTGAGTGAAAACGATATTCTTATTACAGCAAAGGAGGATGAGGATAAGATTTTATATTCCGCTGCTGTCAGCATAATAAACAGCAAAGCTGACGGTCAGGCGGAGATTTTCTTTGATTTCTGTAAACGGCTGATAAAGGCTTTTACGGAAAATGCCGATACGGAAAAAATCATTGGAGACTCCGGAATAACAGAAACAGCTTCTTATTTTTCCGACGGGGCCTATTTTTCTGAAAACGGAAGATTCACAACATCTCTTTACACCTCAGAGCTCGGATGTTCTTTTATAATCAACATTGAAAGATATGGAGAAAACAAGGCATAAAGCATAACTTTACAAAAAAAACTGACTGCAGATTGGCACAAAGCCTTATGCAGTCAGTCATTTTTTTACTATGAAATATACTTAAAACTTTACATCTGTATAAATGG
Organism: Acutalibacteraceae bacterium; assembly: GCA_045652065.1. Taxonomy (GTDB): domain Bacteria; phylum Bacillota; class Clostridia; order Oscillospirales; family Acutalibacteraceae; genus RUG806. The sequence continues at coordinate 14,858 of JAZRTO010000084.1, read as the reverse complement.
GATAATGGTCAGAAGAATGCATTCCGTTGTATTTATCGCGTACAATTTTGTATCTGAGAACCTCGGAAACCTTATCATTCACGAAAATAAAGTCAATGGGAGAGCCTTCCTCTCCACCCTTGTAATCGTGGTAGGTTTTACCTTCCATGGTATCGGAGGCTGCTGCCTGAACATCGCGCAAGCCGTCGCCGAGCATACCTTTATAAAGGTCTGTTTCCTTTCTGAAATTGAAGTCGCCCGTAAGCACTGTGGGCATATCAAAGCTAAGAGCAAAATCTTTTACCATCTGTGAGCCCTTGACTCTTGCCTCAGCACCTTCATGGTCAAGATGGGTGTTCACATGAGCAAACTGTTCGCCGGTTTCCTTGTTTTCAAGAATTACCCATGTACAGATTCTTCTGCAGGCGCCGTCCCAACCCTGAGAAACCTTATCGGGAGTCTCGGACAGCCAGAAGGTTCCGCTGTCAATAAGGTTGAACTTGTCCTTTTTGTAGAGAATAGCGGACATTTCACCACACAGCACTGAGGTGTCGCCTGTATCTCTTCCCACACCTATAAATTCATACTCAGTCAGTGACTCAGTAAGATTATTATACCACTGATATGTACATTCCTGGATACCGATTGAATCGGGGGAATATTCCCTGATAAGTCTGGGAACAATGTTCTTTCTTCTGTTATATTCGCCAAAACGGATATTGAAGGACATAACACGGACAGTTTCAGTGTCTGTGATTTCATCCTTCTTGACAATTTCCGCTTCAGGCTGCGTACTCAGTAAAATTGTAAAGCTGATAATAAGAGCTGCAAAAAAAGCAATAATACGAGTAATAAAAAAGTCTTTCATGTCGGTAATTTCCTTTCATTAAAAAGTATATATTTTCCCTTTTTCGGTATCCCTTTCAATGATACCGTTTTTGGTTTTTACACGAAGTCTTCCGCCACATAGCGATAACACGGAAATGCTTGTAATTTCACCGTTTTCCCAGGATGCATCAACAGAAAATCCTCCTCGTGCGGTAAGACCTCTGAAGGAGCCTGTATGCCACTTATCCGGTAATGCGGGAAGCAGCTCTATAAAGCCCTCGTGGCTCTGAAGAAGCATTTCGGCAACACCTGCAGTAAAGCCGAAATTGCCGTCAATCTGGAAGGGTGGGTGAAGATCCCACAGATTTGTTGACATACATTTTGACACAGCCATCTTTACAAGGTCATAGGCTCTTTTGCCGTTTTTGGTTCTTGCCCATAAATTAAGCTTATGTGCGGTTGACCAGCCCGTTGACTTGTCACCTCTGCGGTTGAGAGTAACCTGAGCAGCCTTTATGTAATCCTCATTTTCACTTGTTATGATATTTCCGGGATAAAGCCCTACAAGATGAGAAATATGGCGGTGCTTCTTTTCACCTATATCACCGTAATAATTTTCCTCGCGGAATTCCTTTATCTGTCCCGATTTTCCGATTAAAACGGGGGAAAGCCGTGAAAGATTTTCCTTTATAAATTCAATAAAGCTGTCATTTATTCCGAGAATTTCTGCCGCCTTTACGGTATCCTTCCAGCACTGATAAATCATCTGCTGATCGAAGGCACAGCCCTTTGTGTGGTAATACTTGTCATTGTGGCACTGCTCGGGGGATGCGGAATATTTAGCAAGAAGTGTGCCGTCTTCCTGCTTTTCAAGAATTTTTGAAAGAAGCACCGATACACCTCTCAGTGCAGGATAACCTGTATGGCGAAGAAAAGCCTCGTCCTTTGTAAACTCAAAATAATCATCAAACAGCTTGACGGTAAATGCCCCCGTACCTGCTCCCGAATGTCCCGTTTTCGGATCAGGCAGCTTTTCCATATCATAAAGCCATGCACCTGTGGCAATTGCAATACCGTTGTCATCGGAATATTCCTCAGGGAAATACTTCTTTATGTATTCATCGGCATGCTCCTTTGCCAGAGCCTTGTATGAATTATAATACTCAACATACGGCAAGAAGCATTCGTGAAGGTTGGTATTAAAGGACGGCCAGTAATTCATCTGCACATTAATATTGTGCCAGTAGCCCGATGACCAGGGAGCGGAATCATATCTGTTCCATATTCCCTGAAGATTTGCAGGTCTTCCGCCGGGTCGGGATGAAGAAATCAGAAGATATCTGCCGTACTGAAAAACAAGCTCCTCAAGATATCGGGAATCCTTTGTTCTTCTGTACCTGCTTAAAAGCTTATCTGTAGTAAGCCCTTCATTTTCTCCCGAAAGATTTATTTCCGCTCTGTCAAAAAGCTCGGAATAATCTTTAAGATGATTTTCAAAAAGCTGACAGAAGCCGAGCTTCTCGGCAGCCTCAACCCTTTTGTTTACCCCTTCTTCCGGCACACCGTAAGGAGCCAGCTTCCTTGCAGGAGTCTTTTCAAGAAAAACTCTTTCCTCCGCCACATAGTTTGTAGCACAGCTGAAAACAAGAAGAGCCTCCGTCGCATCCTTTATTTCAAGGGCATTCCCGTTAACGGAAACCGTACCGTCAACAAGACTCACCTTCATTTTTCCGTAAAATTTTATGCCGTAATAAAGCATTTCTCCCTTTACGGTAATTTCGTCATTCTGAGCAGTAATTACTGCATTTTTACCCATACCGTCGCCCTCTTCGAAAAGATATGGGCGATTAAGTGTCACATCGGCACGAAGGGCAAATGAAACACTGTTTTTCTTATCTCCCGTAATTCTTGTAACAAAGACATTTCCGGGATATGAAGCAAAATGCTCTCTTTTGTAATTAACAGACTTGTATTCATATTCTGTTGTACACAGAGCCTTATTGATATTTAATGCACGGCGGTAGTTTTTTACCCTTATGTGGGCAAAATCAAGATAGAAGCTGCAAAAATTAGAAAGTCCTGCTGCTCCGCCGGGAAAATTCTCGTGATAAGCACACGGATTGGAAAGGCTGTTTTCCGTTATAAGCAGTCTTTCGATATCTGTTCTGCCGAAAATGCTGATTCCCATATATCCGTTACCGATGGGTAATGACCATCTCTCCCAGCCATCCTCAGGAATGTTGCATTTTCTGTGATCTCTCAGAGAAAGCTCATCATTTCTCAGAGGTGTCTGCTTTTTATACTGCAGAATATAATCCTTCATCCGCACCCTCCTTCAAAAATACATATATACCTTGTCATAACAGAACAATTTAATTTGTGTTTTTCTTAATTATAGTGCCGGGGCAATAATAAATCAACCAAGAAATAACAGAAAAAGAAAAAACTTACCGTTTTTGTTACAGCCGTTGAGAGTTATTTCAGGAACCGATGCTCCCTTACATCGTGCACTCTTATTATATCTGCACCGTTTTTTACTGCAATTCCGTTAGCCTTAACAGTTTCTGCAACAATATCCTCTTCCCTGTCTCCCGCCATTTCACGGACAAACCGCTTTCGTGACAAAGCGCACATAAGAGCACAATTCTGTTTATTAATTTCACCGAAATTATCAAGAAGCTCCCGATTCTGTTCATTTGTCTTTGAAAAGCCGAAGCCGGGGTCAAGACATATACGGCTGTGCTGTATGCCGTAAGCTTCAATTTTCTGAAGCATCCCCGAGAAAAAGCTGTTTACATCCGCCACTATGCCTTCGGGAAAATCTGTTATAGCCTCAGTCCTCCGCACAGCAATTCCGCCGTGCATAATAATCCATCCGCAGTCGTATTTTTTTATAATTTCTGCCATTTCCGACAAAAAAATACCGCTTACATCATTTATAATATCGGCGCCCTCATAAAGGCTTCTTTCGGCAACAAAGGGACTCGTTGTATCGACAGAAATTACCGCCTCGGGGAAGGATTTTTTTATTCCGTGAAGAATACCTTCAAGTCTCTCCCACTCCTCGGCTTCAGGCACCTTTTCTGAAAAAGGTCTTGTTGAAACAGCACCGATATCAATTATATCGGCACCCTCAAGAAGCATTTCCTCCGTATGCATAAGAGCATTTTTCAGAGAATTGTATTTTCCTCCGTCCGAAAAAGAATCGGGAGTAACATTGAGTATTCCCATAATATGTGCTTTTCCATCTGAAGAAAATTGCTTTCCGTTACAAATAAATTCATTCATTTTATTCACCACCGTAAATGATACATATTTTTTTCAAAAATTTCAATAAATTAAACGCAAACAATTGAAAAAAAAGTAAATATATAGTAAAATTCAATTATATATATACGGGAGGACATAAAAATGAAGGCTATTATCAGCGTAACAGGTAAAGACAATGTTGGAATTATTGCAGGTGTCAGCACAATCTGTGCAGACAAGGGTGCAAATATTCTCGATATCACACAGAGTGTTCTTGACGAATACTTTGCTATGATTATGCTTGCGGACATTTCCGCACTCAACATTCCTTTCTCGGAATTTGTTGATATTCTCGCAGAATACGGCAACAGCAAAAATCTTCAGATCCAGACAATGCACGAAGATATTTTCAACACAATGCATCACATTTAAGGAGGAAATGAAGCAATATGATAAATACAGCGGATATCCTCGAAACCATAAATATGATACGGCAGGAGAATCTTGATATACGTACCATTACAATGGGTATATCTCTTCTTGACTGCTGCAGCGAGGACGAAAACAGACTTCTTACAAATATTTATGATAAAATCACAAAAAATGCAGAAAATCTTGTTAAGACAGGGGAAGAAATTGAAAAGAAATACGGTATTCCCATTGTAAACAAGCGTGTTTCCGTAACACCCGTTGCTCTCATCGGAGGTAAGCACGGCAGCGACACCTATGTAAAAATAGCTCAGACCCTCGACAAGGCAGCTGATACATTAGGTATTAATTTTATCGGCGGTTTTTCTGCTCTTGTTGACAAGGGCTTCACAAGAAGTGCCGAAAATCTTATTGCAGCAATCCCCGAGGCACTCAGTGTCACAGGCAAGGTTTGCTCTTCCGTAAATGTAGCCTCCACAAAGGCAGGCATCAATATGGATGCAATAAGACTTATGGGTAAGACTATCAAGGAAACAGCATATCTTACAAGGGACAATTACTCAATAGGCTGTGCAAAGCTTGTTGTTTTTGCAAATGTACCTCAGGATAACCCCTTTATGGCAGGCGCCTTCCACGGAATAGGTGAGCCCGAATGTGTTATAAATGTCGGTGTATCAGGTCCCGGTGTTGTTTCTTCTGCAATTGCCAGAGCCGGTGACTGTGACCTTTCACACCTTGCAGACATCATTAAGAAAACCGCGTTCAAGATTACAAGAGTAGGTCAGCTTGTAGCCTCTGAGGCTGCAGAGCGTCTGGGTGTTCCCTTCGGAATTATTGACCTTTCCCTTGCTCCGACACCGGCTATTGGTGACTCTGTCGCAAGAATACTTGAAAATATGGGACTTGAATGCTGCGGTGCCCACGGCACAACAGCAGCCCTTGCTATGCTTAATGACGCTGTTAAAAAGGGCGGTGTTATGGCTTCATCACACGTTGGCGGACTTTCAGGTGCATTTATTCCCGTATCCGAGGACGAGGGTATGATAGCTGCAGTTGCAAACGGCTCACTTTCCATTGAAAAGCTGGAAGCAATGACTGCTGTATGCTCCGTAGGACTTGATATGATTGCAATTCCCGGAGACACCACAGAAGCCGTAATTTCAGGTATTATTGCCGACGAAATTTCAATCGGTGTGGCAAACACCAAGACAACGGCAGTAAGAGTTATCCCTGCATACGGCAAAAAAGAAGGCGAAACAGTAGAATTCGGCGGACTTTTAGGCTATGCTCCCGTAATAAAGCTTAACCACAATTCTCCCGAAAGGTTTATTTCCCGCGGCGGCAGAATTCCTGCTCCCATACATTCACTTAAGAACTGAGAAAGGAAAAGCATTATGACATTTATTGAAAAATACGAATATCTCAAGAAAAAATATGCCGGAAAAGCTGACACGGCAAAGTTCAAGGATGAATTTATTGCCGCTCAGATTACTATGTCCGATGAGGACTGCGGCGGTACAATGTATGCGGCATTCATTGACGGAAATTTCTCATTTGAGCCCTACGATTACCACGATAACACAGTTGCAGTTATTGTAAACTCTCTCCTTCTTGAAGATTGCATAAAGGGTAAGGCTGATCCCGTTAAGGCATATCTTGACGGAAATCTTCAGGCTTGGGGCAACCTTGACCATGCACTTCAGCTGATTGATGTTCTCAAAGGCAAAAAGAGAGTATGCAAGAAAAAGACAGCAGAAGAAAAGGCTGTCTGCGAAGAAGTAAAGGCTGAAGAAGTGACAGTTGCTGCTCCTAAAAAAAGAGCCTGCAAGAAAAAGACTGCAGAAGAAAAGGTAGTCTGTGAAGAAGTAAAGGCAGAAGAAAAGACAGAAGCAGCTCCCAAGAAAAGAACCTGCAAGAAAAAGACAGCCGAAAAGGAATAATTTTTATATGCAATATACGGCAGATTTCATAAAAGCACTCACCTCGCCCGACCGCCGATACGGCGAGGTGCCTTTTTATTGGTGGAACGGCGGTAAGCTTTCAAAGGAAAGGCTGACCGCTCAGCTTGAAGCCCTCGCCGAAAAAGGTCTTGCGGGAGTTCAGGTAAATTACTGCCACTTAAACGGCGGCGGTGAAAATAATCTCCCCCACGGCGGTCACGGAAGAAGTGTTGAAGGCACTCCCCCTCAGTTTTCCGATGAGTGGTGGGATTTATTTTATCACGCGGCAAAGGAATGTGAGAGACTCGGCATGTCCATCGGAATGGGCGACTACACAATAGCCTGGATCGGTAACGGATATTTCACCGACATGGTGGCAAACACAGAAGGTATGTGGGCAACAAACCTTTCTTGCACGGAAAAAATGTTATTTTCGGGGGATGAAGAAAATCTTCCGGAAAACACACTTGCCGTTGTCTCCTATGAGGACACCGAATGTAAGAAGCCCCTTATCATTTTCGAAAAGGACAAGGGAGTTATAAATCCTGTAAAGGGACTGTGCAACGCATATATTGTTACGGAAACAAGGAGGGAAAATTCAATTGACCCTCTGAATCCCCGTTGCGGTGAGCTTTTAGTTGACTTATATTTCAGGGAATTTGAAAGAAGATGTCCAGACTTAAAGCCCGGAACACTCAACTACTTTTTCCAGGACGAGCTGATGTTCGGCACGGACACAAAAACCTTATGGAGTGAAAATTTAAGAAACGAGGTAATGGAAAAACGGGGCTATGACCTTTTAGGATATATTCCTCATCTCTTTTACAATCTTTCCGATTACACTCCTGTAATAAGGCTTGATACTGCCGATGTAAAAACGGCAATCATTGAACAGAATTACTTTATCCCCGTGTATAACTACCACGCTGAAAGAGGGCTTATATACGGCTGCGACCAATCGTCCCGAGGCAAGGAGCCTGACGAATTTTCTGATTATTTCAGAACCGTACGTTGGTTTACCGCTCCCGGAAATGACACTCCCGGAAGAGCGGCTGATCTTATAAAGGTGAAGGTAAACAGCTCAATTGCCCACCTTTACAAAAGACCGAGAGTATGGCTTGAGGGCTATCATAGCTCCGGCTGGGGCACAACCCTTGAAAGCATAACCGCTCCCACAAGCGACAATTTCATATACGGAGCAAATCTTCTTAATCTTCACGGTCTTTATTACGGCACAGACGGCGGCTTCTTCGAATGGGCGCCTCCCGATTTCCATTTCCGTATGCCCTACTGGGATGACGAAAAGTCCTGGCTTGACAAATATAAAAGATTATCTGCCCTTCTGACACTGGGAGTACACCGCTGTGATGCAGCAATTTTCTATCCCGTTTCCTCCTGCGATTACGGAGAAAACACAAAAACGTGCATTGAGTCAACCTTTAATATGGCTGAGCATCTTTTCGCAAGCGGCGTTGACTTTGACTTTATTGATTTTCAGTCAATTGAAAATGCTGTATGTGAAAACGGCAGATTTATGGTTGCCGATGAGCAGTATAAGGTGCTGATTTTTGCAGGTGTTGATGCCGTAAGACAGTCATCTGTTGAAAAGGCAAAGGAATTTCTGAAAAACGGCGGTACCGTTATTTTCTCGGGGCTGGCTCCCTTTGTTTCGGACAAATACGGTGCCGGAAGTAAAATTTTCAGAGAAGAAATTGAAAATATGCTTTCCCACCCTAACTGCCACTTGACGGCAAACGAGGAAGGTACGCTTACCGTCATTAACAAAAGCATAAAAAGAAGCTTTATAACAGACATTGCTTCGGATATTACAAAAGCATATGTACATACCCGTGTTCACGGGAATGATAAGCTGTTCTTTGTCCGTTATGTAAAAAAAGACAGCGTATGCCGCTTTGAAGCCACAGGCAAAGCCTATCTTCTGGATACAGATAAGGGGGAATTCATTCTCCTTTCGGGCATCGTGGAAAAAGACGGCTTTACCTACATAAAAATGCCCTTAGAGGCGAAGGACGATACACTTATTCTCTTTACAGATACAGATATTCCCTGTGACAGAGAAATAAATATCGCCGCAGATAGAAAAGAAACAACGGTTGAAGTGCTTCCCCTTGACGGTGACTGGGATTTTTCAATAATCCCCACACTTGACAACACCTTCGGGGATTATTACATTCCTGCAGGGGGCATTATTGGTGCCGAGGCGCGTTTTTTTGATGTAAGTGCAATAAAGAATACATCTGACACACCCGACACTCCGGATTATCCGGAGGCTCCCTACTGCACAAGTGCAGCCTTGGGCAAAATTGCAGTAAAGGAAAACAAAAAGGCTGTAATTAAATATCTTTCTGAAAATACACAGCTTCTTTCCTCGGATGCTTTTGTCCTTGAGGGTGAAGAGCTGAGAATTCAGAGAGACACTCTTCACGACAGATACGGCTTCCATTCTAAGGAATATTCCCCATCTCTTTTCGAGCAGGGGCACCACGGACTTAAAGGCAGAGTTTATGATGACAACCTGATTTTCGGAGAGGACTGCATTTTCTTTACCTATGTTTATTCCCAAAAAGATACCGAAGCCGAGCTTCATTACGGCGGCATAAAGCCCGAATTTACAATACTCGGCGGTGAGGAGGTAAGTGAGGGAAAGGTAAAACTTTGCAAAGGTAAAAATCTTCTGTTTACGGCATTTTGCTACAATGAAGAAGAAAAGCCCGACTACAGAAATTCATCATACCTTAAAAGAACATCCCTTTACATAACAAAAAAGGAAATAAAGGAAACGGGCTATCCCCTCTCTGTTACACCCTTTGCAAATGATACCTATTACGGTTTTTCAGGCACCCCTGAAGAACACGGACTTTTCCGATTCAGCTTCAAGGCAGTACCTGCGCTGGAAAGAATGGAGTTCAGTCTTTTCGGTGAGCTTACATCGGTTTGCTGTGACGGAAAAGAGCTTGAATTTTCAGATAACGGCATCGGCAATTTCGGCGCCCGTCAGTATTCCGCTGAAATAACGGAGATATCCCCTTATGTTTCCGAGGTTTCATTTGCAGTAAGAAGTGAAGACGGCAAGGAATATACATCTCTTATTCCCGAGCCTGTGAAGCTTTACTCCGGCACGGGACTTATGAAAACGGGAGACCTTTGTAAAACAGGAGCGCTCCGAGTATTTTCAGGCAAGGCTGTTTATGAAAAGGATATCACTGTCAGCAAAATTTACCCTGACAGAAGATTCTACCTTGATATTGAGGATGCCGCGGCTACGGTAAATGTTGAAATCAACGGAAAAACTGCTGTTGTTTTCACATACCGTCCTTTTTATGCGGACATTACCGATTATCTCATAAACGGCGAAAATCACATTAAAATAACCGTTTCGGGAACCCTTTGCAATCATTACAGCACAATTCCGTCAAAATATTCAAACTTCCCCGAGGACTCACGCTGGGGTCTTACGGGTAATGTAAATATTATAGTTAAGGAGAGGGAAATATGAAATTACCAAAGCCCATTAATAAAATCGTAACCCTTGTGGCAAATTCAGTGTCACAGACATCAGGCAAGGATATAGATAAAAGCTTTGCTATGGCTCAGGGTATTGACAATGCATCCCGTCAGGCTGCGGCTGAAAGCATTGTTCTGCTTAAAAATGAAGGAATCCTCCCCTTAAAAGAAGAGGAAACTGTTTCTCTTTTCGGCAGAGTCCAGGGAGATACATTCTTTGTAGGCTACGGCTCAGGCGGCGATGTTAAGCCTCACTATAAGGTCAGCTTCCGCGAGGGCCTTATGAATGCAGATGTAAAGATAAACAAAGAGCTGCTGACCATTTACGACAAATGGAGAAAGCAGAATAAGCCCGATGACGGCTTCTGGGGCAACTGGCCTATGTGCTATGATGAAATGCCTCTTTCTTATGATATAGTAAGCACTGCAGCAGAAAAAAGTGATACTGCCCTTGTATTTATCGGCAGAGCAGCCGGCGAAGACCGTGAAAACACTCTCACCAAAGGAAGCTACTACCTTACCGAGGAAGAAGAGACTATGCTTATGCTTGTAAGCATGTGCTTCAAAAAGTGGGCAGTTGTGCTTAACATCGGTAATATAATTGACTTTTCATTCATTGCAAAATACAGAATTCCCGCTGCCCTTATATGCTGGCAGGGCGGCATGGAAGCAGGAAACGGTCTTGCCGATGTGCTGACGGGTAAGGTTTCACCCTCAGGTGCACTTACAGATACGGTAGCCTATTCCTATAACGACTATCCATCATCAGATAACTTCGGTGGAAAGAATCTTAACAAGTACACCGAGGATATATTTGTCGGCTACAGATATTTTGAGACATTCTGTAAGGATAAGGTGCTTTATCCCTTCGGCCACGGACTTTCATACACAGAATTTGAAATTAAGGACATAGAGTTCTCCGTAGATGCTGACAGAGTAAATGTAAGCGCTGTAATTAAAAACATAGGAAATGTACCCGGAAAAAAGGCTGTAGGACTGTATGTTAATCAGGAAAATTCGGTTATTTCCGTACCCGTAACGGCACTTAAGGCATTCACAAAAACAAAGGAATTGGCTCCCGGCGAAGAACAGAAGGTTCTTTTCTCCGTTTCCTTCTACGAGCTTTCTTCATATGATGATTCGGGAATTACCGGCTTTAAGAGTGCATATGTTTTAAGCTCGGGGGCTTACCGCTTTATGCTCGGCTTCGATGTAAGAAATACGGTTGAAGCAGGTGTTATGGAAAAGAAGGAAACCGAAAAAATTCTCGGACTTTCTGAAATCTGTGCAGTTGAAGAGGAAAACTCCTTCAAGCGCCTTCGTGCAGTTTATTCCGACGGTAATGTATACAGAACCTGGGAAACAGCTCCCGTAAGAACAGTTTCACTTAAAGAAACAATTGAAAACAATCTTCCAAAAACTCTTTATATGCCCGTAGGCAGAAAATACACCCTGGAAGACGTAAAGGAAGAAAGAATTACAATGGACAATTTCGTTGCAACTCTTTCTTACGATGAGCTTGAGGCAATTTCACGCGGTGACTATGTTATGAACTCTCCCCTCGGAGCAAAGGGCAATGCAGGTGTATTCGGCGGAGTATTGGAGTCCCTGAGAGACAAGGGTGTTCCCCCCATTACAACAACAGACGGACCTTCGGGTATCAGAATCGGTGCTTACAGTGCCCTGTTCCCCTGCGGTACGGCACTTGCCTGCACCTGGAACACCCAGCTTGTAGAGGAGCTTTACAGACTGCTTGGTACTGAAATGAGAGAAAGAGGCTCCGACGTGCTTTTAGCACCGGGTATGAACATTCACAGAAATCCCCTGTGCGGAAGAAACTTCGAATATTTCTCGGAAGACCCCGTAAGTGCAGGTCACATGGCTGCTGCCGTTACAAAGGGACTTCAGTCCTCAGGTGTCAGCGCCTGTCCCAAGCATTTTGCCTGTAACAACCAGGAGGTAAGACGAACAAAGAACAATTCCGTGGTTTCCGAGCGTGCCCTTCGCGAAATTTATCTCAAGGGCTTTGAAATCTGTGTAAAAACCGCAAAGCCTCTTAATATAATGACATCCTACAACAAAATAAACGGTGTATGGGGACATTATAATTATGACCTTGTAACAGGTATTTTAAGAGGAGAATGGGGTTATGACGGCTGTGTTATGACAGACTGGTGGATGCAGCCTTCAAAGTCCCCCGAATTCCCCGTAATGGAAAATCAGGCTTACCGTGTAAGAGCCGGTGTAAACGTGCTGATGCCCGGCGGAAACAGAACGGGAAAAAGAGAGCCTGACGGCACACTGATGGCATCCATGGGCAAGGAAGGCGGCATCACAACAGGCGAAATGCAGAAAAACGCAGCAGAGATTTTAAGAATGATAATTAATCTGCAGAAAATGAGATAAATGCTGTTCAAGGGGAGAGGCTGAAGCCATCTCCCCTTCTTCTATTGCACAGAAAACAAAAAAAGACCTTAAGTAGCAAAAACTACTTAAGGTCAGTTTTTATGTAAAATTATTCAGCGTCTGTTGCTTCTTCAGCTGCGGCTGCTTCCTCGTTTGCCTTTGCGATAAGCTCGTCAATGGACATTGTTACGGGAGCTGCATCCTCTTCAACTGCCACTTCTTCTACCTTCTTCTCGGGAGCGGGAAGAAGAGCCTTGATTGAAAGACCGATCTTTCTCTTTTCGGAGTCAATTTCAATGATCTTTACCTTAACGGTTTCGTCAATTGAAAGAACATCCTGAGGCTTCTCGATTCTTTCATAAGCGATCTGTGAAATGTGGATGAGACCTTCCATTCCGGGGAAGATTTCAGCGAAAGCACCGAAGGTGGTAAGCTTTACGATCTTAACATCTGTTTCTGTGCCAACGGGATAGTCTCTCTTAAGGATTTCCCAGGGATTGTCTTCAATTCTCTTGAAGCCGAGAGAGATCTTGCCCTTTTCTCTGTCAAGACCCTTGATGTATACTTCAACAGTATCACCGGGGTTAACGATTTCTGAAGGATGCTTGATTCTCTTCCAGGAAAGCTCTGTTCTGTGAATCATACCTGTAACGCCCTCGAAATCAACGAATGCGCCGTAATCGGTAAGAGACTTAACAACACCTGTGTACTTCTGGCCTTCTTCAACGTTAGCCCAGAACTTTTCCTTATTAGCCTTACGTGCAATTGCATTAGCTTCGCGGATGGAGCCTACAGCTCTTCTGCGGCGCTTATCTATATCAATAACAACGAAGTTAACGGTCTTGCCTGTCATTTCTTCAAGTCTGCCGCTCTTGGGTACACCTGAAAGAGATGCGGGAACGAAAATTCTTACACCGTTAACGATAACGATGAGTCCCTTGCTGATAACTTCAACAACGACACCTTCAAGAACCTTTCCTTCCTCTTTTGCTGCAACAATTGTATCCCAATTCTTGATAGCATCAAAACGACGCTTTGAAAGCATAATTGTGCCTTCAACATCATTAGTTTTCATAATGATGAGAGTAAGCTCGTCGCCTACCTTGAGTTCTTTCATGGGATCTGCTGTAGGATCTGCACTGTATTCGCCGCTGGGAATATAGCCTGTCTGCTTTCTTCCGATATCAACCTGGATTTCGTTGGGAGCGATGTGCATTACTACGCCTGTTACTTTCTGATCATTGTTCATGCTGTTGAGGGACTCCTCAAGAGCCTGCTCGAAGGACATTTCCTCGGTGTTCTCAACAGTTTCAACCTGTCCCTGGTTTTCAACTGCTGATTCGATGTTTACATTGGACTCGGACATTGTTCTGATTACCTCCTTAATTATACCATCCGGAGTGGACGCTCCGGCAGTAACTCCGACTGAAGAAGCTGTGTTAAATTTAATTTCCGATAACTCGGAAGCCTCTTCAATAAGATAAGTTTCCGTGATTTCTGAACAGAGCTTTCTCAGCTTTTCTGTGTTTGAGCTGTTGCGCCCGCCAATCACTATCATCATATCATTCTCCTTGGCAAGGGAAACTGCTTCCTCCTGCCTCAGAGCGGTAGCATTACATATTGTATCAAATATTTTCACCGTTGTACACACTTTTTTTATGTAAATACGGCATTTTTCCCATTCTTTTTGCGGGAAAGTTGTCTGAGCAGCGCAAAATATTCTATTTCCGCCTGAAAGTTCACTCAAATCAATTGAAGAAAGCTCTTTTTCATCTCGAAAAACTATCTTGTGCGCTTTGCAATGACCAAGTATTCCGATGACTTCAGGGTGGTCTTTATCCCCTGCAAAAAGCAGGATATCATCTTCGCCTAACTCAGATGCTATCTTCTGTATCTTGGCCACGAAAGGGCATGTGGCATCGCGGTAGTGGATATTCTTTTCTTTAAGTTCATCGTAGACGCTCTGTGCCACGCCGTGTGAACGTATTATAACATAACTGTCGCTTTCGGCTTCATAGGGGGAATCTATAACTCTTACGCCCTTTTTGTTGAGTTCATCGACAACTATCATATTGTGGATTATTGGACCCAAAGTACAAACGTTAGATTCCCTTTCGACGGCATCATATACTGCATCTACCGCACGCTGAACGCCAAAACAAAATCCTGCGCTCTTAGCCAAAGTTATTTTGACACTCATACCGATACCCCGGTCTTTTCGCGTATTACGCAAAGCATTTTTTCGAGGGTTTCTTCCTTTGAAAGGTCAGTATTGTCAACAAGGACAGCGTCATCTGCCTGCTTGAGAGGTGCGGCAGCGCGCTCAGAGTCCTGCTTATCGCGGCGGATCATTTCCTCAAGGAGCTCTTCATACTTTACGATCTGCCCCTTTTCCTCGTATTCAAGAAGGGGTGTTTTGGTTCTTTCCTCAACAGAGGCAGTGAGAAAGAACTTGACCGTCGCATCGGGAAGAACTACTGTACCGATGTCGCGTCCGTCCAT
>JAZRTO010000083.1:0-14326 GCA_045652065.1 Acutalibacteraceae bacterium | reverse complement strand
TGACCACTGTCGTAACAGAATCGGCACTTCCCATAACAGGCTTTACAGTCTCAATGATTTTATACTTTATCATCAGAAGACGAAAAAACAAGAATATTTCCGCTGCTGTCAGAATTATCTTCATTTCTGCAGTATCATTATCTATAGCTGCACTGGTCGGAATAATGATATATTTTTCCGTTTTTGATACTACTTCAGAGTTAGGCTTCTTTGAAAAGTTTCTGAGGTTCAATGATGCTTGGGGAACAGAACGAGGCTTCGTCTGGAAAAGATTATGGAAAATTTTCTCCAATGCCCCCCTTAAGAACAAGCTGTTCGGCTTTGGTGCAGAAACAATATCTATTCTTATGATCCGTGACTTCAAGGATGATATGTTAGCACTCGGATATTTTTCCGACAATGCTCATAATGAGTATCTCAATCTGCTTATAAGCAACGGCTTATGCGGCTTATTCTCATATATTACAATGATTATCATTGCAATAAAAAGCACGCTGAAAAAGAACGCTTCTCTTATCACATCTGCATTACTTTTACCAATTGCTGCCTGGAGTGCTCAGGCAGTCGTAAATATTACCCAGCCCATATCCACCCCGTTTATTTTTGTGTTCATTGCTTTGACACAATGTAAAACGGCTGATTATTCTCTGCTCACAAAAATTAATATAAAAAGACTTATCCAGGCAAAATCCGATTTCAAAGGAAAGGAGGACGATATTACATGAAATTCACAAAAAAAATTATGACATCTGTTGTTGTTGTAATAATTGCATGCAGCTTTGTTTTCTGTGCACTTGCTGATACTTCGGCTGTACCGTTTTTAGATTTCGGTTCATACACAGACGGATTCTTCAGTTCATTGACAGACGGACTTTTCGGTTCATACTCAGACGGACTTTTCGGTTCATTTACTGATGGTCTTTTCGGTTCTGATACAGATGCCGACGAGCTTCCTGCAGGTGATATCGACGGAATTCCCGGTGTTTCCGCTTCCGATGCAAGACTTGCTCTCAGAGCTTCTGTTGCGCTTGACAATTTAACTTCCGCTCAGATAAAAGCAGCTGACATTGACAAAGACGGCACTGTAACTGCAAAAGATGCAAGAAGCATTCTCCGCGCATCTGTCGGGCTCGAAACTCTTTAATCCTTTTTATCAGTCTTTTTATATTAACTGTGAAATGTATCAGACTGTGACAAGATTACAGTCTGATACATTAAAATCGAACAAAGGAGGCATGTAAGTGTGATCAGGAAAATATTCTGCGTAATTCTCGCCGTATTTATGGTAATGACTGTATTCGGAGTAAAAAAGTCTTTTTCTTTTGATAGCCAGTTAAAAAAGTACTATGAATCGGTAACATCATCAATAAATAATGTACTGCTGTATGATGTATCCAATGACGAAACACTCTATTCAAAAAATGCAGACCAACAAATTTCCATGGGCAGCGTTGTAAAGCTTGTAACCGCACTTACGGCTTTTGAAATTCTTTCGCCCGAGGATACCTTTGTGGTAGGCGAAGAAGTAGAGAACTATCTTACCGCGGATGCAAGCCGCAGTATGATAAAAAAAGGACAGAAAATTTCTTTTGAAAATCTTCTTTACGCATTACTTTTGCCTTCCGGCTGTGACGCAGCAAATACAATTGCTGTAAATTGCGCAAGAAAAGCAGCAAAAAACAAAAAAATGCCTATTGCTGATGCATTGGAATATTTTGCAAAGCTTATGAATGACTATGCAACCGGTATAGGTTGTAAAGATTCAGTTTTTGTCAACCCCGACGGACAGGATGCCGAGGAGCAGCATATGACACTGGAGGATGTTCTGTTAGTTACAAAAAAAGCTATGGAAAATGATTTAATTATGAAAATTACAGGAACCTCTGATATTAAAGTCACCCTGTCTTCAAAAAAGGGAAAAGAAGAATTTGAATGGAAAAATACCAACAAACTGTTGGACAAAGACAGTAAATACTATTATGAATATTCAAAGGGCATGAAAACAGGCTACACTCTTGATGCAGGATATACACTTGTTTCCCTTGCAGAACGGAACAATGAAAAGGTAATCTGCATTATTGCAAAATGCAACAGCGACAGCACAAGATTCAATGTTGCATCAAAATTATGTCAGTTATCTTTGGCAGATTCCGAATTTAACTGAAATAAAACAAAAACTTTTCAGAAAGAAAACAATTCACAGAATTGTGATAAATTACAATTTTGTATACTAATATAAATGCTCTTAAAAAGGTTATAACGAAAAAACATAGCCTTTTTCCATACCTAAAAAAACTCTGTCCGAAAACAGGACAGAGTTTTTCTGTTTATTTGAATTTTTCCGGATTTTATCTAAAATCAAACAATTCTTTGGGACTGATATCAAGAACTTCGCAAAGCTTAAATATAACGTCAAACGAAACTCCGACCTTACCCAATTCAATAGCACTTATGTGACTTCTGTCAATTTCTGCAAGCTCAGCCAGCTGCAGCTGTGTCAACTTTTTCTTTTTACGATAAAACACGACATTGAGCCCGAATTTTTCGTATAACTCTTTATATTCCTGTTTCAATAAAATCACCCTGAAATATTTATTGATTATATTTTATGGAGATTTACACAAACAATAAACCTTGTGACAATCGCATTATGCTATTGACACAAGTCATTTTGTGTATTATAATCAATTTTGGTTAATTGAACAGATTTTTATATACAAAAATTATGTTCAAAAAAAATTAAAAAGGAGAAAAAAAATTATGAAAGTAAATCTTTTGAGCAAATGTTTATCATTATTAATTGCGGTTATTATAATTTTTTCCACAGTTCCCCTAACAAATGGTGCAACAAAATATGAGGTTAATGTAAAAAAAACCGATATTCAAGCTGACATTGTTTTTAACACTGAGGGCTATGCCTCACTTACCAAAAAATACCGCCTTTCAGAAGAAGAAAAAGCAGATGCCTATCGCAGTCTTACAGAATATGAGCTTGAAGAAGGCGAAACCGTTGAAGATTACCTTGAAAAGAACGGTTTTGAAAATATAGAAGAATACTATCTTGACGGCGACTACACAACCGAGCATTTTGCTGACTATAGTGCACTTATGGATAAAAACGGAAAAATAATAATGCCCTATACCTATGCATTGAATTCTTATTATGTCTCAGACGAGATTATTTCAAAGGGCAACTGGTATAATATCTATTCCTATAACGATAAAGAAACTAATGGCTATTTTGACTTATCGGGAAAAAAAATAAACAAAAACGACTATCCTTATTCCCGTAATTTCAGCAATGGTATTGCATTTGTACGAAACAAAGCATCTAATTTCGAAGAAGAAGGATTTACAAGCGGACTGGATGCTTACCTTATTGATAAAAATGATAATATCGTACTCAGTTTACCTAAAGATTTTGCGTATTCGTATGGTATAGGTGATGGTCCTTTAGGCTTCACCGGTAACTATAATTTTTGTGGTGTATATTCGGAAGGACTTATAGACTTTTCTTCTATGTTCAGATACACTGTCAGTATCTTTGAAAAGAAAGACCAATATCCTCAAAGTGATGTTCGACTAACCGGATATATGGATATTGAAGGCAATATTGTAATTCCACAAAAATACTACAGCGGAGGTCCTTTTCATAACGGAATGGCATGGGTTCAAGAACCTGTTACTGCAGATCATGAATATATTTACAACGCTACATATGTTACAGGTGGCAAATTCGGTTATATAAACAACTCCGGTGAACTTGTTGTTCCCTTTATTTACGATGATGTCACTAATTTTGACGGAAAATATGCAGCTGTGTCCAAAGACGGAAAATGGGGGCTTATTAATACAAAAGGTGAAACCGTAATCCCCTTTGAGTATGAATACATGGCAATAAATGACGGAATAATTACATGTTCAACAGATATAGAAACATCTCCCGTAACCCTGATGACAGTTGACAAAGAAATAATATGGCAGACTGCGGCTAAAAATGTTGATGCATCTTCTGTTTACGACGAAGGGGTTTTATATTATACAAAAGACGGATATGTTTATATTGTTTCAGTTACATCAGAAAATGTGCCTGATAACATAAAGGGCGATATTGACGGAGACGGAGCAATTACATCCTCTGATGCAAGACTTACTCTTCGAGCTGCTGTAGGTTTAGAAAACTTGACAGAAGAAACAAGAAAACTCATAGATGTAGATAAAAATGGAACTGTTACTGCATCAGATGCGCGCCTGATATTAAGAGCAGCAGTAGGCTTAGAAGACCCTGCAAAATGGTAAAAATATTTCAGCACAAAAAACCAAGGACACAGATTTTACTCTGTGTCCTTTTTCATTATATTATGGAGGATTTATGCAAATTTTTTCTTAATTGCCTTGTGGTAGTGTGCATAAGTGCAAGAAGGCTCTTTTCCGAGAACCTGACTTTCCTCAACTTCACCAATGAAGAGCTGATGTGTGCCCAGGTTCATTTTCTCAAGCACCTTGCAGCTGAAGAATGCATTGGTGTTTTCGGTGATGTAGTAAAGGTCGTTTGCACTACGCTTTACTGCGTCAAAACCGTCGAATTTATTGACATCTCTGCCACTTCTCATACCGAAGTGCTGCACTGTTTCAAATGGCAGACTTTCGGTTAAAACGCTTAAATTGAACTTCCCTGTCTTTTCGATTATCTCTCTTGTGAGATTTCCCATCTGGCAGGAAATTGCAATTTTGGTGGGGTCGTTTGCCACCTGGAAGGCGGTGTTTATGATACAGCCGTTATCCTTTCCCTCTTCGTCCTTCGCAGTCAGGATAAATAAACCATAGCTCAGATTAAACAGAGCCGTGGGGTCCTGCTGCGGAGCCCTTCAACCCTTGAAATATCTGTTAAGAAGTCCCTCAAATGCCTTACCGTGGCGAGCTTCATCGCGTGCCATTTCGTGCACTGTGTCGTGAATAGCATCGAGACCATTCTTCTTTGCAAGTGCAGCAAGCTCAAACTTGCCGTTTGTTGCACCGTATTCGCAGTCAACACGCCATGCAAGATTTTCCTTTGTTGAAGACTTCATATTAGGCTCTAATGCTTCGCCTAAAAGCTCTGCAAACTTTGCTGCATGCTCTGCTTCTTCATAAGCTGCCTTTTCCCAGTAAAGACCGATTTCGGGATAACCTTCACGATGTGCAATACGAGCCATGCAAAGATACATACCTACTTCGGAGCATTCTCCGTTGAAATTAGCCATAAGCTGATCAAAAATATACTTCTTATCTTCAGCGCTGATATCGGGATTATTTGCAACTGTTTTTTCATATATACCGTATTCATGCTCTGCTGCAAGCTTCATATCCCCTGTCTGTTCCTTGAACTTTTCTGCAGGAACCTTACAAACAGGACACTGTTCGGGAGCAGCATCTCCTTCGTGAACATAACCGCATACTGAGCAAACCCATTTCTTTGACATAATAATAACTCCTTTTTGTATAAATTTTGATTTTTAGTTTTTCTAAATTATTCACCTTGGAACAGTTCTAATTATAATAGAACAATTCTAATTTGTCAATGGTTTTTTTTACTTTTTTAAAAATTTTTTATTTTGATGATTATTTATCCTTCAACACGGAAAAAATACATGTGAAAGCATAAAGCTAAAAATGAAGGAGCGATAAAAAATGACAGTTAAACGGGGAGACATATACTATGCAGATTTAAGTCCCGTTGTAGGAAGCGAGCAAGGCGGAATAAGACCTGTACTTATTGTTCAGAATGATGTGGGAAACAAATATTCTCCAACTGTAATTGCAGCTGCAATAACAAGCCAGAAATATAAAACACAGCTTCCCACCCATATCAGTGTAAACGGCGGTGACTGCGGATTACAGAAGGATTCTATAGTCCTTTTGGAGCAGGTAAGGACAATAGACAAAACAAGACTCAAAGAGCATATGGGCACACTCGACAATACTGAAATGAATAAAATAAATAAGGCTCTCAGTGTCAGCTTCGGCCTGTGATAAAATTTTTATTTTCCTTAAAATTCTGCTCATAAAAAAACCGGGACATCTGTCGGCTGAGTGACAGGTGTCCCTTATTGCTTATTAAAATGTCGATATGCGATTAAAACTTGGGCTGTGCAGCATAAAGAACTACGATACCGCGGTAGATATATTCATCATCTCTTAAACAGTAAGTGCCTGTCTTCACGTCATACATATATCTTCTCTCCTGCACTCTTGCCGTACCGGTAGGATCATTCTCATCAATAAGACTTCCTTCCGTACAGATAAATGTACCGTCATCAAGAATCTCTATAATCTGTGCGGTATGATCGACTGTAGGATAACCGTTTTCATAGGTAGATGTCTTGTTGCTTATGAAAAGCACGTCTCCTATACGGGGCTGATAGTTTATTCTGTCCTCATCTGAATGCTCATAAACCTTTAACTCTATCATATTGTCATAGAAATCATAAAGGAAATATACATCTGCAGCTTCAGGTGTTTTTATGTAATAATCCGCAAGAAGAGAAGGCACATAAAGAGGCAGAGTATCAACTACGAACTTGTCAGACCAGGAAACATTCAACACATTGGAAAGAAGCTTTGCTAAGGAATCGGCAGAAAATGTTCTGGGAGCAAGAAGGTTAACAGCGTCCTTATTATAACCCGTTTTTTCAAGAGCGGGACGGAAAACATTATTTATTGTATGATAACAGCACCACTTCTGGAAATTTTTAAGAAGGAAGCTTAAGGGATTGGAATTATCATAAATCGCAGGATATGAACCAAGCAAGGGATGAGCAATATTATAAAGATTCTCATAGAACTGCAGCTCAATGGCAGAAGGCTTATATGCAGGTTTTACCGAAGGCTTAACACCATTTACATTTGTTGAACTGTTTTCATCTGAGTTATTCTGTGAAGTCTGCTCTTCCGTAAGTCCTACTGACTTACGAAGAATAAGTCTTGCATCTGCAGCATCAACAGTACCGCTTCCATCATAATCAGCAAGCTTTTTTATCTCACCGGGAACCAACTCAAGTCCGACAGCTATACGAAGCACCTGTCTTGCGTCTGATGCAGATATACTGCCGTCCTTATCAACATCACCTTTGACAGCCGCAAAAGCAAAAGTCAAACAAGAAAGCAATGCTGCAGCAACCAATAATAATGATATAAATTTTTTCATTTCCTCTTTCACCATCTTAAAACTGTAATAATATAGTATTTTAGCACACTTTCTTCTTTTATGCAACAATTAAAGTTTCAATATTATGATGTAAAATATAGAAATTTCTAAAAAAGAGAACTCGAAAAACCAATTGTCCTACAGCTCATTTTTGTTGTTTTATATCCAGCGGCTTCGGCTCATCAATAAAGCCGAGAATATAATCTGCAGATACATTGTACAATCTGCAAAGTGTTATCAGATCCTCTACCTGAATTTTTGTTCTTCGTTTTTCATATTTACTGTAGGCGCTTTGTTTTATTCCTAAAATTTCAGCAATATCCTTCTGTTTGTAGTCATTATCCTCACGAAGGCTGGTTATTCTGTCAATATAGTCCATATAAACACCTCAGGAATATTATACATTAGTCCAAATAAGACTATTGACTTATAGTCCTATTTGGACTATAATGATTCAAAACTCCGATTGCCGCCAAACATAAAAAAGAGAGGGACTCGTATTTCAGTAAACTGATACGAGTCCGTTTTTTTATTCGGTTGTTAAAATTTCGCCTACATTATTAAGAATGTACTTGGGGCGGTAAGGGAATTTGTCTATATCCTCGAGAGATGTTACACCGCTTAAAACAAGTACAGTGTCAACATTTGACTCGATACCCGCAATGATATCGGTATCCATTCTGTCTCCAACAAATGCAATATCACCGCTGTGACAGCCAAGCTTCTGAAGACCGTGGCGAAGCATAAGAGGATTGGGCTTTCCTATAAAATATGCCCTTTTTCCCGTAGAAATTTCTATAGGAGCAACAAGGGAGCCTGTTGCAGGCATAATTCCCCTTTCCGTGGGACCTGTAATATCAGGGTTTGTACCGATGAGCTTTGCACCCTTCAGAACAAGCTCAATTGCCTTTTCGATTTTTTCGAAATTATAGCTTCTTGATTCGCCTACAACGACATAATCGGGATTTACGTCGTTCATATATATTTTCTGGTCATATAATGCCTTGGAAAGAGCACCCTCACCTATTACATAAGCAGTACAGCCGGGCTTCTGATCAGCTAAAAAAGCGGCAGTTGCCATAGCACTGGTATAGAAATGATCGGGAGAAACATCAAGTCCCATACGCCCCAGCTTCATACTTAACTCGTGAGGAGTTTTTTCGGGACTGTTTGTAAGAAAAACAAATTTTCTGTCATTTTCAATAAGCCAGGTAACAAACTCTCTAACACCGTCAAGAATTTTATTTCCGTGATATATAACACCGTCCATATCACATATAAAACCGTGCTTCTGCATAATTGCATTCATACAATCCACTCCTTTTCTGTATTTTATATTAATGTAAAAATTTTTAATTGTCAAGAAAAACAGTCCCCGAAAAAACGGAGACTGTAAAACTTATGATCTTATCTCTGCACCGAGAGTCTTGGAAAGCTTCTTGAGAGCAGACTTTGCTGCTGCTTCGATTTCATCACCTGTAAGTGTTTTGTCATTTGAGCCGATAACAAGACGGATGGTTACAGACTTTTTGCCCTGAGGAATCTGCTTACCCTTATATTCGTCAACAAACTTAACATCGCGGATAAGACTGTCATCACTCTTTTTCGCCATAACAGCACCGTAAATGTCTTCCCACTTAGTCATAGAATCCACAAGGAATGAAAGGTCATATTCGTTCATGGGGAATTCGGGGATATGAACAAAGCGGTTTGTTCTTGACTTGAAGGGTACGAGCTCTTCTGTATCAATTTCAACAAGAATTGCAGATACAACCTTGATACCGCAATCGGTCTTTGCCTTGTGTGAAAGAAGTGCAAGGTCACCGATCTTCTTTTCACCGAGGAATATGTTGAGCCATACTGTTTCATCTGCCCAGAAAGGCTTTTCAACCTTCTTAAATGTGAATTCTTCCATATGAGTGTAACGAGGCATCATACCGATAACGCCCTTAGCAGTTCTGAAAAGCTCTGTTACTTTTTCGGGAGAGCCCACAAATGCACAGCCGAGATGTCTTCTTTCGTAAGGAAGTGCTTCCTTTTCATCAAAAATGCAATTAAATTCGCTGCTACGGAAGATTTTTGCCTCTTCAAAAATTGCAAATTCAGAGAAGTTACGCTCATTCTTTACAATAGCCTTACAGATATTGGGAAGAAGCGTGGAACGTACATATTTCTCTGTGGGTGAAGGAGGAGTTGAAAGACAGAAAACATCATTTGTGTCAGGAAGAAGTGCATTTACAAATGTATCTGTCATCCAGGGATATGTGAAAATTTCCTGCATATTACAGCGGAATGCAAGATATTCCTTAATTTTTCTGATTAAATCAACATCAAGCTGATTTATTGCTCCGTCAAAGGTAGTGGTAATTGATGTGGGCTGGAAGTTTTCGTAACCGTACATACGGGCAACCTCTTCCATAATGTCAGCCTTTATTGAAACATCGCCTGTTGAACGCCAGGTGGGAACAACAATATGCATACCCGTTTCTGTAAAGGTTACCTCATAACCCATGCTGCCCAGCTTCTTTGATACAACTTCCTGAGGGATTCTCATACCAAGTCTTCTGTCGAGCCACTGGAATTCAACATCAATTTCTTTCTTTACGAGCTTATTGGGATAGCAGTCAGTGTAAGCTGTTACCTTCATTTCAGGGAAAAGCTCCTTGAAAAGCTCCATTGAAAGAGAAACTGCAAGATCGCATCTTTCAGGGTCAATTGCCTTTTCATATCTTGCTGATGCTTCCGTACGGTTATCGTAACGAAGAGCTGTTCTTCTTACTCCGTGAGAGTTGAAGTTTGCAACCTCAAGGATAACACTTTCTGTTTCAGGAAGAACGGAATCCTTTGCACCGCCCATAACACCTGCAAGGGCTACAGCACCTTCGCTGTCAGCAATTACAAGGTCATCGCTGCAAAGCTCAATATCCTTATCATTAAGAAGCTGAAGCTTTTCGGAATCCTTTGCACGTCTTACTTCAATGTGGTCGATTATATGATTGGAATCAAAAACGTGAGTGGGCTGGCCAACAGCTAACATTACATAGTTTGTAATGTCAACAAGCGCATTTATGGGACGAAGACCTACTCTCCACAGACGGCTCTGCATATAAAAGGGAGCCTCTTTTACTGCGAGATTTTCAATTTTTGCACCGATGTAACGGGGACATCTTTCAGTGTCTTCAATTCTTACATCGTAAGCAGTATCTGTTTCGGGTACATATTTATCAATCTCTTTAAGAGGAAGGTCATAAAGAGCAGCAAGCTCTCTTGCAATACCGTAATGCCCCCAGAGATCGGGACGGTTTGTCATAGACTTATTGTCTATTTCAAGAATCATATCGTCAAGACAAAGTGCATCTGCAAGATTTGTACCTGCGGCAACATCGAGATATGAAATATCCATAATTGCATGGTCGTCATCTGTGGGGAATAAATCTGCAAGACCAACTTCAACAGCGGCACATATCATACCGAAGGAAGCAACACCTCTGAGCTTTGTGTTCTTTATTTCAACAGGCTCCCCTTCTCCGTGCCAACGAACCATTGCACCGGGGCAGGCAACAACAACCTTCATACCTGCTTCAAGATTAGAACCGCCGCAAACAATTTCCTTGATATCTTCGGCTCCGATGTCAACCTTGCATACTCTGAGCTTATCTGCATTGGGATGGGGAAGAACTTCATTGATAACACCAACAACAATGCCGTCAAACTGCTTCTTAAGGTCGTGAACACCTTCAACCTCAACGGTTGCCATTGTAAGGTCAAAGGCAAGCTGTGACATTGTAAGGTCATCGGGAAGCTTTACATAATCCTTTATCCAGTTAAGTGATAATTTCATCTTCTGTCTCCTCCTTATTTGAACTGTGTGAGGAATCTTAAATCGGTGCTGTGGAACATACGCACATCGTCAACACCGTAGCGCATCATAACAAGTCTGTCAAGACCGATGTTTACATAGAAGCCTGTGTATTCATCGGGATCAACACCTGCTGCACGAAGAACATTGGGATGAGGTGTGCCGCCGGGCATAATCTCAATCCAACCGACATGCTTACAAACGCTGCAGCCCTTACCGCCGCATACAAGACAGCCCATATCGATTTCAAAGCCGGGCTCAACGAAGGGGAAGAAGCCTGCTCTCATTCTTACGGGAACATCCTGACCGAATACCTTGGAAAGAATGCTCTTTATCATAACCTTACCTGCTGTGTAGGTAAAGTCCTTATCAACAATAAGTGCCTCATACTGGAAGAATGCACGCTCGTGACGGGCATCTGTGGTTTCATTTCTGTAAACACGGCCGGGATAAACAAAACGATAAGGAGGCTTGTGTGTCTGCATATAGCGCACAGAGTCACCTGTAAGATGGGGACGAAGACAGAGCTTCTCGTTAGCTTCACCTGAATCGTGTCCCTGGAGCCAATATGTATCCATGCTTTCACGAGCAGGATGGTTGGGGGGGAAGTTAAGATTGTCGAATGCAAAATATTCACTTGTGATTTCGGGACCCGAGAAAACCTCAAAGCCCATTGAACGGAAAGCATCATTAAGATCATAGCACATCTGTGTTATGGGATGAAGACCGCCGATCTGAGGAGCAATTCCGGGAACCGTGCAGTCAAAATCGGGAGAAATGGCAAAAGCCTTGTTCTTGATTTCCTCGCGTCTTGCATCAATAAGCTCACCGAGAGCATTTTTTACCTGATTTACGCTCTTTCCCATTTCGGGACGGAGACTTACATCAAGCTTGGGAATTTCTTTCATAAGAACAGTTACGAGACCTTCCTTGCCCAGGTACTTACCTTTGACAACCTGAAGCTCGTTTTCGGAGGCAGCCGCATTGATTTCTGCAGTGCCTTCAAGCAGTAAAGCATCTAATTTTTCTTTCATATTTTAATTCCTCATTCCTTTTTTAGGATTAGAATGCATTAATAAACGAATTATATCACAATACAATATTTATTGCAATATTCAGTTTATTTATTTTAAATAAAAAAAAAGAGGCATACGCCTTAATAACGTATGCACTCAAAATTCTGTCAATCGTACAAGCCCTTTTCTATCATTTCACCAATTGCCGCTACAACCTGAGGCTTATCCTCTTTATATGTAACTCCGTACCATTTGTCCTCAGCAGGGAGTACCTTTACCCTCTTTGTACCGGACTCAATAAGCTGAGTTACAATAAGAGGAAGAAAGTATTCCTTTTTTGGATCATTTATATTTTCTTTGAGAAATTCCTCAAAGCCCTTTTCAAGATAAGTGAAAAGATCAGGTCTGAAGCCCCAGAGGTTCATTGAAACCAAAGTATCGGGAGAAAGCTGAGTCCAGTTTTCACCGTCATCCTCTGTAAACTGACAGTCACTGTTTATCTTTGTTCTTTCTGTAACGCTCGTAAGATATCCGTCATCTGTTACACATACCCCTCTTGCAACGGTACCGTTTTCGGTAAGCGTATTCTTAAGACGGAAGCCTGCCATACAATAATCATCCGACTCATTTGTAAGACATTCGTAAACCGTGCTGAAGGCACCCTTTCCGTAATAATCGTCTGCATTGACAACTGCAAAGGGCTCATTTACAACATCCTTACAGCAAAGAATTGCGTGTGCTGTTCCCCAGGGCTTTTCTCTTGTTTCGGGACAGGTAAAGCCCTCAGGAAGCTTATAAATCTCCTGATAAACATATTCAACATCTATCATTTTTTCAATTCGCTTGCCGACTATATTTATAAAATCCTCGGCAATTGCCTCTTTGATAACAAAAACAATTTTATTGAAGCCTGCTTTTTTAGCATCGTAAACAGAAAAATCAAGCAGAACTCTGCCGTCAGCTGAAATGGGCTCCATCTGCTTAAGACCGCCGAAGCGACTTCCCATACCTGCTGCCATAACTACAAGTGTTGCATTTCCTGCCATAACACTACCCTCTTTCATATCGTTAATTACAGTATATTACATATCGACACTTTTAGCAAGTGGAAAATTAATGCGAAAAACACACAAAAAATAACAATCACAGAGCTCATTATTGCAGTTCTGTGATTGTTTTCAGATATACCGTTTTTCACTTACTTGAAAAATAGTTGTTTATAAGGTCGGGAGCCACCACAAGCTCTCGAACAGCACCTCGTATAAAATCCTTGACAGTGCTTCTGGCTCCGATTTTGCGAAGACCGGGAAGACCGTTGAATTTTGCTATAAGTCCTGCCCTGAAAAGGTGGTAGTCACTTGAAAGAAAGCCGGTATCAAGCTGATAAAATTCTTTATTTGAGTGCCCCTCTACAATGGCTTTTCCGAATTTGAAATTTTCATTGGTTGTTGTGGATTTATCCTCAAGAAGGATTCTATCTTCCTCTACCCCCATTGAAATGAGCTGCTCCTTTATTATGAGAGCCTCACTTTTTTTCTGTCCCTTGCGAAAACATCCTCCGCAGGTTACGGCAACTGTATTTTTATGACCATTAAGATATTCGGCAGCCTTTTCTATTCGCTTCATAAGATGAAAGCTTGGTGTTTCTTCACCTATTATATGTCCTCCCAGAACAAAGAGATAGTCAAGCTCACCTGAATAGTCCTTTTTTGTCTCACTTATTATTTTTGCGAGAAATACATTTTCGGCAATAATAACTCCCGATACGGCAGTCCCGAGAGCTGTTAAGAGTGAAGCTGTTGATTTTTTCATTTTCTGTTCCTCTTTTTATATATTCTGTCAATATTTTACACCGTAATAATATACTTGTCAAATTAATATATCCCTAAATAAAAAATGTTGACTTTTCCCTTTTGTTGTGTTAATATTATTGGGCACAGAAAAAGTGCGTATGCGGATTCAAGCGAAAAGCTCCGCCTCGGAAAGTCTTCCGTGCAAAAATTAAGACAAGCGGATTAAGCTGTGTGCTCCGCCTCGGAAAGTCTTCCGTGTAAAAATTAAGACAAACGGATTAAGCTGTGTGCTCCGCCTCGGGAAGTCCCGCCGTGTAAAAATCGGGGACAATAATAAGCGGATGTGGCGGAATTGGCAGACGCGCTAGGTTCAGGTCCTAGTGAATGCAAGTTCATGTGGGTCCGACTCCCGTCATCCGCACCAGAAAAAAGCACTTCGGAAGAAGTGCTTTTTTCAATTAAATCCGTCATT
>JAZRTO010000082.1:0-26374 GCA_045652065.1 Acutalibacteraceae bacterium | reverse complement strand
CTTTAAAGCATATCCTTGTGTAACATCTAATTTCGAAGTAAAAACGAGCGACCTAACTACAAGAGGAGGAGAAATATATACTACCGATTATTGTACAATAAACGAGGTGTATACCAACGGTTGGTGCAAGGTTACTTTCCCGATGGATGGCGGCGGAACAAGAACTGCATATACTCCGATTTCTAATTTTATAAAATCTCCTTCGGCAACAATGACCGCATATACTGCTTCATCATATATAAATTTGTATTCTACATCATCATTGAGCACAAAAATTTTCAGAATTTATCCTAATGATGCGTGCATTATAATTGGAACTACCGGTTCGGCAACACAAATTTTCATGCCACATACAGATGGATATTATGTTTTAGGATGGGTTGCTACCAGTGATTTAGGAAACTCATCTTCATCAACCGAAAAGTTGAATCCCGGTCTGACAAACCTCAGTTCATCATCGTATGCGAAATGCTATACCATAAACAACAGCAGATACAATGTGTATACATCGTCAGCCTTAAGTACACGTGGCTATGAGGGAACTGCAAGCTCTTCTGCATGGACTGGTGAAAATGATGAAATATGGATCATCGGTGTAGGTGTCAATAGTTCAGGTACGGCTTATGCAAAAATTAAATATCCTATCGGTGACAGTAGGTATACTGCTTATGTACCTCTTCATTCTACACTTGTTCCGGGTTCACTTGCAGGTAGCTATCGCACTGCTACAGCAAAGGTAACGGGTCTTTCTGACAGACCTGGCGGGACAACCAATAGTTCATATTGGGTAGATAAAGGTGAAAAAGTATATCTTCTTTCCCAACAGAACGGCTACAGTCAAATTCTGTATCCCACCTCAAGTGCATGGAGAATAGCATGGTGCACAAACACCACATATAACTCTATGTTCCAAGCACAGACTTATACAGTTACCTATAATGCAAACGGAGGAACAGGAGCACCGTCATCTCAGACTAAAACTCGTGATGTTGATTTGACATTAAGTTCCACTAAACCAACCAGAACAGGATATACATTTGTTGGATGGTCGACCAGTTCTTCAGCGACAACAGCGCAATATTCTGCAGGAAGCATCTATACAAACGAAGCATCGGTGACTCTGTACGCTGTTTGGAGAAAGCAAACCTTTACTATTACATATAATGCAAATGGTGGTACGAATGCACCAGGTGTACAAACACAGACTTACGGAACAGCAATCACTGTTACCAGCGAACAGCCTGAAAAGATATATACTGTGTCGTTTAATGCGAATGGCGGAACGGTAAATACAAGTTATTATTCCTTAGACTGTGCTTTTGCAAGTTGGAATACAAATAGCAGCGGAACAGGAACTACAGTTAAATCCGGTGCTTCTTACACACCAAACGCCAATACAACTCTTTATGCGATATATACTAATCCCACACTTGGCAATTATCCAATTCCTTCAAAAACAGGATATACCTTTAACGGTTGGTATACTGCCGCAAGCGGTGGTTCAAGAGTGGATGCAACCACTGTAATTTCTGCAAACACTACCCTGTATGCTCAATGGTCACTTGAGACATTTTCTGTAATTTATTTTGATGATGGTTCTTCAAATATTCCTGCAGAACAGACAAAGACATATGGAACTGCTTTAACTTTAAGTTCAGCAGTACCCGTCAAGGATGGCTACACCTTTAAGGGATGGGCAACGGAAGAAGCTTCTAATACTGTTGTTTATTCACCCGGCGCACAGTACACCAATAATGAGTGGGTAATACTGTATGCAGTTTGGGAGAAAAACCTTCCAACATTATCAAATGTAGTCATTGAAAGTAAGCCAACTAAGACCGTTTATCAAATGGGTGAAACTTTTGATCCCTCAGGGTTAAAACTAAAATTGATTTATAGTGATGGCAGCACTGAAAGCATTACAAGTGGATTTACTATAAGCGGATTCAGTTCTGACACCGTGGGAACAAGATCAGTGTATGTTTCTTATGGTGGCATAACTACCAAGTTTACCGTTGATATTGAAGAACCTGTTATAACTGGTGCGCAATATCAGATAACAGATGTTACCGGAACTGCTGGCTCTACTGTAGAAGCTTATGTTTCCATTTCCGATAATCCAGGTATAATATCTTTAAGAAATACAATCTCCTACGATAATTCTGCATTGGAACTTATCAGTGTTCAGGATTGTGGTTTGTTGGCAGGCTATACAACACCTTCTGCAACAATCTCATCCCCCTATACTCTTCGTTGGGCGGATTCTCTCGCTATAGTGAATAACACTACTAATGGACAATTAGTAAAACTTACTTTCAAAATCAAAACTGGAACAGACGTAGGCAGCTATAACATTTCTGTCATTCATGTAGAAGCCAGAAATGTAGATGGAACAAAGATTGTGTTTAGTGAAGACAATGCAACGATAAATGTAGTTGATTATTCGGTAGGCGATCCTGATTGTACGATTGTTGGACACAGTTATGTATCAAAGGTAACTAAAGCCGCAACGTGTACAACGAATGGAACAAAGACCTATACTTGTTCAAACTGTTCAAACAGTTACACAGAAACAATCCAAGCAACAGGACATAGTTGGACGGCAGCAACTTGCACATTAAAGAAGACCTGTTCAACTTGTGGCACAACAGAGAGTTCAGCCCTTGGTCATAGCTATACTTCAAAGATAACAAATGTTGCCACTTGTACAACAAACGGAACCAAGACTTACACATGTTCGAGATGTTCCGACAGCTATACAGAAACAATCACTGCAACCGGACACAACTGGATGGCAGCAACCTGTACATCAAAAAAGACCTGTTTAACTTGTGGAACAACAGATGGGTCGGTTCTTGGTCACAGCTATGCTATAAAAACAACAAAAGAACCTACCTGTACAACAAGTGGAACAAAGGTATATGCTTGTTCAAGATGTTCTGATAGTTATACAGAAACAATTCCATCAACAGATCATAGCTATATCTCGACAGTAGTAGCTCCAACTTGCACGGAAGAGGGTTACACTTTGAAGAAATGCCGGAATTGTGATTATAGTCAAAAGGTAGATTGCACAGAGGCTGTCGGTCATAATATGGGACAGTGGAAAACTACTCGTGAAGAAACATGTACCGAAGACGGTGAAAGATCAAGAAAATGTTTGAACTGCGATTATGCACAGACACAAATTCTTTATGCATCTGGTCACAGTATGGGCTCGTGGAAAACAACAAAACAGGCAACTTGTACTGAAAACGGTGAAAAGAAAAACAGTTGTTTGAATTGTGATTACTACACGACTCAAACTGTTTATGTTTCAGGTCATAGTATGAGTGCATGGAAAACCGTTAAAAAAGCAACTTGTACAGAGAACGGAACAAAACAGAGTAGTTGTTCTGAATGTGATTACACCGAAATAAAAACGATAAATGCAAATGGTCACGGTTATGTTTCGGAAGTAACAAAAGATGCGACATGCACAACTACAGGAGTTGAAACGTTCTCGTGTTCCGTATGTGAAGACTCATATACCGAAACAACTGAAAAGCTGGGTCACAAGTATTCATCCTCTTATACCATTGATAAGAAAGCAACCTGCTCTGCAGAAGGCTCAAAGAGTAAGCACTGCACAAGAAGCGGTTGCACTGCAAAAACAAGTGTAACAGCAATTGCTAAACTTGCCCATACATATGACAACAATTGTGATAAAACTTGTAATGTATGTAAAGCAACAAGAAGCATAAGTCACTCATACAAAAATGTTACAACCAATGCTACCCTTACAAAGAACGGCAAGGTAGAAAACAAGTGCTCCGTCTGTGGTTATGTTTCAAAGACAACAACTATTTATTATCCCAAGACTATTACACTTTCTGTAACTTCTTATATCTATAATGGAAAGGCTAAAGCGCCTACTGTAACCGTTAAGGACAGTAAGGGCAACACTTTAAAGAAGGATACTGATTATACAGTTTCCTATGCAAGTGGTAGAAAGAATACTGGTAAGTATTCAGTAACAATTACCTTTAAAGGTAAGTACAGTGGCAAGAAAGTACTCTACTTTAATATTCTTCCTTCAAAGACAAGCAAGATTACTCCGACTTGTGGCACAAACTCAATCAAAGCAAGTTGGAAGAAGGTAACAGGTGCAAGCGGTTACATGGTTGAACTTCTTAGTTCAAAGGGTAAGGTCGTTAAATCTGCAACTACAACAAAGACTGCATACACCTTTAAGTCTCTTTCAAAGGTAACAACCTACAAGGTAAGAGTAACTGCTTATAAGACTATTGACAGTAAGAAGGTATATTCAACCTCTTATACTACAATTACAACTTCAACTGCACCTGTAAAGGTAACGCTTTCAAAGGTATCGGCAGGTTCAAAGAGTGCAACACCTACATGGAAGAAGGTAAGTGGTGCATCAGGTTATGAAGTAATGTATTCAACCTCAAGCAAGTTCAGCAGTTCCAAAACTGCAACTGTAAGCAAAGGTTCAAGCACAAAGACTACTATCAAAAAGCTTACCAAGGGTAAGAAGTATTACTTCAAAGTAAGAGCCTACAAGACCGTTGACGGTAAGAAAGTTTATGGCGCTTGGAGTGCGGTGAAGAGTGTAAAGATTAAGTAAAAAATTATTGTTTAAACCGCTGAGGAGTTTGAAATTTCTCGGCGGTTTTTGTGTGTAAGTAAGAATGTAATAATTCAATAATACTCTGATGTGCGGTTGGCAAGTGAATAAATACTAACAGAATTATAATATTAATACCGTCCATTGTTTAAAGAAATTTTTGTTGTGAATAACTTTTGCGAATAATGTAAATCTCTCACTTTCGCTTATATACAAGCCTTTGTGGTCTTGTTACGGATTTTGATTTTCACTTGTTACTCTGTAATGGGCGATTTTTCAAAAGTACCCTATTATATATAATAGAGGGACATTTCCAAATATTATAATAACTGCCCCCACAAATAAACTTATACAAACAAAAAGTCAAGATTCCGGTATATGGATACTGCGTTAGATTTTTTAATTTAATATTGTTTACATCACACTCGTCAATTTTTGACGGGTGTTTTTTTGTAATGTAAAACCACGCGTTCGACGCGTGGTTCAGTAAAAATTATATAGTTGAACAGAAAAAAGCCCTTTTGTATATAATAGAGTTGCGGTCTGCCAACTGCAACAAAAAATACAAAGGGAGGTCATTCAAATGGGATTGAATGATATAAATAGTTTATCACATACAAAATGGAATTGCAAATATCATATAGTATTTGCACCCAAATATCGCAGAAAAGTATTTTATGGTCATCACAAAGCAGCGATAGGTAAAATTTTACGGCAGTTGTGCGATTGGAAGGGAGTAAAAATAATAGAAGCCGAAGTGTGCCCAGATCATATACATATGTTAGTGGAGATACCACCCAAAATGTGCATATCAACATTTATGGGATACTTAAAAGGTAAAAGTAGTACAATGCTGTATGAGCAATTCGGCGAATTGAAATATAAATATCGAAATAGAGAGTTTTGGTGTA
Organism: Acutalibacteraceae bacterium; assembly: GCA_045652065.1. GTDB lineage: Bacteria > Bacillota > Clostridia > Oscillospirales > Acutalibacteraceae > RUG806. The sequence continues at coordinate 20,836 of JAZRTO010000082.1, read as the reverse complement.
AAGGATATTACATCGATACAGTAGGAAAAAATGAGAGCCGAATTGCAGAATATATAGCCAATCAGCTGAAAGAAGATCAACTAGGTGAACAATTGATGATACCTGGAATGGGCCCTTTTAAGGGTAGCAAGTAACAATCCTAAGCGGTTGGCAGTCGTACTTATGCGTTTACGCATAATGCGAAGAACAGAGGGCTATGCCCGCATAAGCAAAACCACGCGTTTGACGCGTGGTTGTTTATTTATGGCTAAAAATATTTTTCAACTTTTTTCAAAAATCAGGAACATTTTACCCCTTCTTATGTCGGGGTATATATGGGAGGAAAAAGTTTTCTTCTCACAAACAAGTGAATGACCGTCCGAACGGAACAAACCGCCACGACCTTTTTTGGAAGAAAGCGAGCACAATTTATTGAAATATGAGTTGACTGCACAGCGCCATAGAGATATGTAGTAATGCCTGTAGGAACCGTTTCGGGTAAAGCGGCAAAATTCTAATTCTGGTATATGAATACTGCGTCACATTTTTCGCAGTTGAATATAAATATCATTTTTTAGAAAGGAGTTTTACCAATGACTTAGCACAAACCACAAACTGAGCCAAAACCTTAATATTTGGCTCAACACAAAATTCAACTGAGCCACAATGGCTCAAAAACGGTGCCGTTTTTGGCATCACTTTTAAGACAAAGAAAAATATGGCACCGAATATGATGCCATAAGAAAACAATCTTGTAAGAGAGTATAAAATCTTGCATAAAAGATACTACAGCCACCCTTTGTATCCAATGGTTGATGTATCAAAAAAGAAAGGGTATGAAGGGCGCCCTTATCTGCGGTGAAGGAAGACAGACGAAGCACATAACTATCTTACAGATGTCTGTCCTACACCGTAGCGAGCAGGGCATTTGTGTGCCAAATGCCACCAGTTAAGGGAGTACCCTTAATATCCCCTATGAAGAAAGAGAGGTGAAAACTTATCAAAGACATCAGAATCGTAGCAAGAGTTACAGAAAAAGAGAAAAATAAGATTGAGCGTAATGCTTCAAAATGCGGATTATCAACAAGTGAATATGTCAAACAAAGGGCATTGGGCTTTGAACCGAAAACGGTTCCGCCTGATGCCTTTTTTCATTTCTGTGAAAAGTTTGATGCACTTATTGATATGGGTGTTTCAAAAGATGTTGAAACAGAGGCTTTTAATCTTCTTGCTGAAATCAGCGATGTACTCATTAAACAAAGAAAGGAGCAGATTGAAAATTGGCAACCACCGGATTCTGGCCCGTAAAAGGCAATTTAAAGTCTGTTATTGTTTACGCTGAAAATCCAAATAAAACAATGAATCCAAAATTCTTCGACTCGGATTTGTATGCTACCTTACAGTATGCTGAGAACAGCAACAAAACTGACCAAGAGCTTTTCGTCAGCGGCATCAACTGCTCAAAGCATAATGCTTATGCACAAATGGTAACGGTTAAAAAGAAGTTCGGTGAAAGGGGCTCTGTTGTTGCCTATCACGGTTATCAAAGCTTTAAAGAGAATGAGGTCACACCCGAAGAATGTCATGAAATAGGCATAGAAACTGCAAGAAAAATGTGGGGTGACAAATATCAGGTTATAGTTACTACTCATCTTGATAAGAAGCATCATCTGCATAATCATTTCGTCGTTAACAGCACATCTTTCAAAGACGGTCTCAAATTTAGAAATAAGATCGGTGACCATTATGAGCTGAGAAAAATATCCGATGCTATCTGCAAAGAACGAGGTAAATCCGTTCTTGAAAATGCACCGTTTTACGGTGGTGAGAAAGCTGCCTATTGGCTTCATAAGCAAGGTAAGCAAACTCACAGAGATATGCTCAGAGAAGATATTGAAATATGTCTTACCGTAGCTACAAATTGGGATGACTTCAGAAGAGTTCTTTTCACTATGGGATATGAGGTAGATTACAGACGATTCACTATCAAGGCAAAGGATTGGGAAAGAGGTGTAAGAGTTGAAGGCCTTGGTTATACAGTAGAAGGCATAGAGAAAAGATTTAACGAAACCTATTACAGCGGGCATCACCTTGCTGATTGGAACAATTTCTTCTACGCAAGGCGCAGATACTTTCCTCTTGAAACAGTCAGAAAGAAATTGGAGTTCGGCATTGAACACGGCAAACGACCTGAGGTTATTTATGTGAACACAATGTTCCTCTTAATAATCCTGGTGTTTCAGTTATTAAAAGAGGTTGCAGATGCAATGCTCATAACTCCTGAAATGAGGCATGCTGCAAAGGATATTAAGCAATATGTGGCTGACTATCATTTCTTAACCGACCATCAGATTCAGACTACTGATGATTTAACAGTTACTATTGAAGAAACAAAGCTAAAAATCGCCGAGCTTGAAGAAAAGCGAAGCAAGGCAGACAACAAAAAACGCAGAGCTAATACCCCTGAAGATAAGGAGAGATACAAAACTCTGCGTAAGGAGATAACACAAGAAATAACGCCATTGAGAAAGAAACTCAAACAGGCAGAAGACATTCTTGATAAATCTCCGCATCTGTATGGGCTCTTACAGAAAGAGCATCAGGCAGAAATTAATAAAATACGAAAACTTGAACGCACCCGATGAGGTGCAATTTTTTATGAAAGGATTTTTTATTATGAACAAAAATTTTGAAAATTTAGTAACAACCATGAGCGTGTTTACAGATACGCTAACCCCTCTCACCGAGTCACCATTTAAAGTTGTTAATGACAAGGCGATGAGGGATTTAACCGAAAGCATTAAAAAGTTCGGTATTCTTGAACCCATTACTGTCCGCAAGCCCGATGATACCAAAATCGGAAAGTTTGAAATTATCTCCGGCTATCGCAGATGGGAAGCGTGTAAAAATTTAGGTATCACCTCTGTTTCCGTAAGAGTGCTTAATCTTTCAAGAGATGATGCAATCATAGCTATGATTGATGCTAACCTTTGTCACAGAGAGCAAATACTGCCGAGTGAAAAAGCTGCCGCATACAAAATGAAGCTTGATGCTATGAAAAGGCAAGGCTATAGAAGTGATTTGGAGGCAGATGCAACTTCTGCAACATTGTTGCAGAAGTCAGAAACATCCATTCAGAAGCTTGCCAATGAAAGCGAAGACAACAGAGAAACTATCAGGCAGTATATTCGCTTGAATAATCTTGTAAAACCACTTCTTGACCTTGTTGATAGCGGTAGAATGGCATTCCGACCTGCTGTTGAACTTTCATATTTACCACCCGAAGAACAGCAAATGGTACTTGAAACCTATGAAACAGACGAGATAACTCCGTCTCTTTCACAGGCACAGAGAATCAGAAAACTTTCAGAACAAGGCTCACTTGATACAGACAATTTGTTTGAGATTATGACTGAACCGAAAGCTAATCAAAAGCCGACAATTAAGTTTTCTGTTGAGAAGTTACAGACGGTTGCTCCTAAAGTTAAGGAAAGTGACCTTGAAAACTTTGTTATGAAAGCCTGTGAACATTATTACAGATATCTTCAGCGACAGCGAAACAGAGATGCGAGGTGATGAGTATTGATTAGCAGAATTATAGATTTATATAACGGCATAAAGGAGGAGTTCGTAAAAACTATAAGTGACATTAAAGGCGAATGTATTTTTAATATCCCTGATGTTTCAACCTTCACCAAAGAACAGAAAATAGCATTTGATCAGATGATAGATTTTCTTGCAGATATGATTGAAAAATACGGTGACAAGATACCGAAAAGTGATACAGAAATCAGAAGTAAGAAAACAGCTTAAATGGATTGTGGGGCGGGTTTATCCTGCCTCACACATTTGTCGAATATGCTAAAGAAAAATATAATCACAATGTAAAATTATAAGGAGTTGAAAATATATGAAAAGATTAAATTGCTATATCTATACCCGTGTTTCAACATCAATGCAGGTCGAGGGCTTCAGTCTTGATGCACAGAGAGAAAAGCTCCGTAAATATGCCGAGTATCAGGAAATGCATATTGCGGGTGAGTACAGTGATGAAGGTAAATCCGGCAAAAACATTGGCGGAAGACTTGAGTTTCAGCAAATGTTATCAGATATTGCAAGCGGTAAAGATAATATAGATTATGTGCTCGTTTTCAAACTGTCCCGTTTCGGCAGAAATGCCGCTGATGTGCTTTCATCATTACAAATTATGCAAGACTACGGTGCAAACCTTATCTGCGTTGAGGATGGTATAGACAGCTCAAAGGACAGCGGTAAGCTGATGATTTCTGTTTTATCTGCCGTTGCCGAAATCGAGCGTGAGAATATTCTTGTTCAGACTATGGAAGGTAGAAAACAAAAGGCAAGAGAAGGCAAATGGAACGGTGGTTTTGCTCCTTACGGTTATTATCTTGAAAAAGGTGAGTTGAAGATTGCCGAAGATGAAGCTGAAACCATCCGGATTATATTTGATAAATATATAAATACAAATTTAGGTGCAAACGGTATTGCAAAATATCTCAACCAACACGGCATTGCTAAAAAGCCAAGGCAGAATGGAACATTAGATACCTTTTCTGCACATTTCATAAAGTTAGTTATACAGAATCCCGTGTATTGCGGAAAGATAGCATTCGGTAGGCGTAAGACAGAAAAGATTAATGGTACCCGAAATGAATATCATATAGTTAAGCAAGAACAATATCCTGTTTATGACGGTATACACGAGGCTATAGTATCTGTTGACGATTGGGAGTTGGCTCAACAGAAGCGTAAAAAGTTAGGCGTTAAACGGGAAAAGATTTACAATCTCGACCACGAGCATTTATTATCCGGTTTGCTTCGCTGTCCTGTTTGCGGTGCAGCAATGTACGGAAACATAAACCGTAAGAAAAAGCCCGACGGCACAATCTATAAAGCCCACTTTTATTATGCCTGCAAGCACCGAATGAAGGTTGACGGACACAAGTGTGATTATCATAGACAATGGAATCAGACTGTTGTTAACGGTGCAGTTGAAGAAGTGATTGAAAGACTTGTTTCTAATCCTGAGTTTGAAAAGGCATTGTGTGAAAAGATAAATACAAGAGTAAGCACAGAAGGTCTTGAAGAAGAACTTGCTGTATTCAAAAAGCAGTTGAATCAACTTGTTATGGCAAAAAGAAAGATTGCATCTCAAATGGATACTCTTGATGTTACAGACAGGCATTACGATAAAAAGTATCAGGATATGCAAAACAGACTTTATGATTTCTATGACGAAATAGAAGTTGTAGAAGAACAAATAACAGAATTACAGTCTCGTATAGCAAACATAAAAGAAGAAAAAATATCAGGTGAAAATGTCTATCTTTTTCTGCATTATTATGGTACAATGTACAAAGAGTTTACCGACGCTGAGAAAAAGAAGTTTCTCAATACCTTCATCGAGAGCGTTGAGATATTCAAAGAAGAACAGCCTGACGGTAGACTGTTAAAGTGTATTAATTTCAAATTCCCCGTCTTTTATGACGGGGATGAGAATGTGACACATATCCGTTGGGACAGTGAAACAACAGTCGAGTGTGTAGTTTTGCTTTTAAGAGAAAGAGGTAAATAATGAATAAGTACAATAATTTAATTTCACAGATTGCAAGTAAAAGCCTTACTGCCGTTTGGGGCGGAGCATTCAGCCTTTCTGCCGTCAGAAGCGGAATGAAAGGAAAAAAGACTGAAGTACCCTCGGATTTTACCCCGATGCTTCGTTTTGCGGTATGCTCCGATATACACTTAAACGGAGGAGAAGAACAGCAGGCAGCTGTTCGTTTCAGAAATCTTTTTGACGATATGTATGCCTATTCTTCAGGTTGCTCCTATAATAAATTTGATGCAATGATGGTTGCAGGTGATTTTTCCGGCGGTGGTGCCGAAAAGCAGTATGAAATGTATAAGAAAATTACAGATGAAAAACTGCGCCCCGAAACCAAGCTTCTGACTGTCATCGGTAATCACGAGTTTATAGATTACCGCGATGTCGATGCAACCGTGGGCTATACTGTATATAAAAAGTACATAAGTGAAGAAATGGATACCGATGTTGTTATAAACGGATATCATTTTATCGGTGTTGCATATGATGATAACGGGAAAACCTTCAAGACAAAGCTTTCCTGGCTTAAGGAAAGACTTGATAAGGCTACTGCAGAAAATCCCCGAATGCCCGTTTTTGTTTATCAGCACCCCCATCCCTTTCTTACTGTTTACGGTAGCGTAAACTGGGGAGACAGAGATTTAAGAACTGTTCTTAATAATTACCCTCAGGTTGTGGATTTCTCCGGTCATTCACACTATTGCCCCGCAGATCCCCGTTCTGTATGGCAAGGGGCTTTTACCGCTGTTGGTTGCGGCTCTCTTTCCGCACTTATGGGAAATCTTAATTACATTGAGGGTGATAAGGATGCACCGGGAAAATCAGGCTCAGCCTGGGTTGTTGAAGCTGACAGTAAGGGTAATATAGTAATGCGACTTTACGACATCGAAAACCGTCAGTTCTTCCCCCGGGTGCAGTATTATTTTACAGATCTTCATGATAAGACCAAGAGAACATACAACTGGCACAAGCTTAAATCCCTTGATACGCCTCCTGTATTTAGTGCAGATGCAAAGATCAAAAGCACAGAAAATGAAGAAGGGGAGACGGTAATTTCATTCCCCGAGGCTAAGGGCTTTTATCCTGCAGAAAACTACAAAATTACGGTGTGGGATGCTGATAAAAAATGTATTTTTGCAAAAACGGTTATTTCAGACTATGTTCGCGCGAATGAAAATGATGTAAATGCAAATGTCGGAAAGCTTAAAAGCGGTGAATATACAGTAAAGATTACAGCCTACAGTCCCTATGCTAAAAAGGGTGCAAGGCTTACAGGAAAAATATCAATTTAAGGAGCAATTAATATGAACGGAATGACAAGAAGAGAAAGAGAAGTTACGGATATTAATGAAATAATAAAAATTCTTGATAAGTCAAAGGTTCTCCACCTGGGGCTTGTTGACGGAGATGAGCCTTATGTTGTACCGATGAATTACGGATATGAATTCGTTGACGGCAAGCTTGTTTTCTATCTTCACGGGGCAAGACAGGGAAGAAAGCTTGATGTAATCAGGGCAAACCCCAAGGTTTTTGCCGAGCTTGAATGTGATATTGTCCCCTTTGAGGGGGAGGTTGCCTGTAAGTACGGCATTACATATGCTTCGGTTATGGCAAAGGGTAAGGCTGTGATTGTTGAAGACACAGAAGAAAAAATGCATGCTCTTACAGTGCTTATGAAAACTCAGACGGGTAAGGATTTCGAATTTAACGAAAAACTTGTAAGTGTTGTAGGGGTTATAAGAATTGATGTTGAACAGTTTACGGCAAAGCACAGACCGGCACCAAATAAGTAAGATTATGATAAAAAGTATAGGCATAAGACAGCTTGTTGCAGTCTTATGCCTTAAAACTTGTATGTGGAAATTCGATTATTTTGAAAACTCGGGGTTATTTGTACGCTCCAGTATAAAATCAACTGAAACATTATGAAAATCTGCCAATTTTATTAATGTAGTAGTAGGAATATCAATATCGCCACGCTCATAATTACTGTAAACTCTTTGACTGCAGGATAAAATTTCGCCCATTTTTGCTTGTGTCAAATCTTTGTCTTCTCTTAAGTCTCGGATTCTTCTGTAATATGGCATAATTTCACTCCTTTTCGATGTGAAATTATTATATGTAGAAAATTCTTCGCTATTGACAAATAGCGAAGAATTCGCTAAAATGCAAATGTAATATTTATTTTGGAGGTAAAGCTATGAAAAAAAGCATTAAGAGACTAATTTCAATTATTGTGGCTGCGTTGATGATAGCATCAGCTATGCCCATGATTGCTCTTGCTGATGCAGAGGGTGATTTTACTTATACCGTGACTGACGGTGAAGCTACGATTACCGGTTATACCGGTGACGGCGGAGTTGTTTTTATTCCCGAAACTTTAGGAGGTTATCCGGTAACAACAATCGGTGAAGAAGCTTTTTCTCCTATGGAACCGGGAGGTGATGGTTTAAATTTGATTGTATCACCTCTCCCTGCTTATAAAATCACAGATATTATCATTCCATCGACTGTTAAGGTGATTAAACCCGGTGCATTTTTATCTATAAAATATTCAGCAAGTATTTTGGGTGACTTTCATAAACTGAAAAATGTGAAAAATTGGAATATTTATATTCCTAAAAGTGTTGAACGGATAGATGAAAGTTTTATTTGTGGAGAATTGTTAAGTGATATATCTGAAAGATCATTGACAATGAATATTTTTTATGAAGGTACAGAATCTGAATGGAATGAAATGGCAACAATCACTCCTGTCGAACAAATCGAGGACATTGGTGTTTGTTATTCAATTGTTCACAATATTAATAACTATACCTTTAATACAACCTATAGTCCAACTTGTCACAATTGGGTAATATCAAGTGTAACGTCTGCAACTTGTGAAGAGGATGGTGTTACTGTATCTGTATGTACTATCTGTAATGAAGAAAAGACAGAAATAACAGAAACCAAAAAGGGTCACACATATAGTGCTGTTGTTACATCTCCAACCTGTACAGAACAGGGATATACTACATACACATGTGTATGCAATGACAGTTATATTGAAGATTATACATCGGCTAAGGGACATAATTATTCATCAGAAATCACAACACCTGCAACGCACCTTGTTGAAGGTGTAATGACATTTACATGCGGTTGCGGTGACTCATATACAGAGATGATTGAAAAGACAACAGGACATACGTATGAGACTGTTGTTACAGCGCCTACCTGTACTGAACAGGGATATACTACATATATCTGTGAATGTACACATAGTTATGTCAGCGATTATGTCGGCACTGTTGAGCATAAATATTCATCTTCTGTTTCAAGACCTGCCACTCACCTTGCAGAAGGTATTCTTGTACATACATGTACTGTTTGCGGAGACTATTATACAACGGCAATACCTAAGACAGCCGGTCATACCTATAACTGTGTTATAACGGCACCCACCTGCAAGGAACAGGGTTACACAACATATATCTGCGACTGCGGTGACAGCTATATCGGTGATTATATTGATGTTGTTGAGCATAAGGACACAGATAATGATAATTGTTGCGATTTTTGTGACAGAGACGTATTCCCCGAAAATGATAATGACAGTGTTAATAAGTGTACTCACCTTTGTCATAAGTCCGGATTTATGGGCTTTATCTGGAAAATTGTGAATCTTTTCAATAAACTCTTTTGTATAAATAAGACTTGTTCGTGCGGTGCAGCACATTATTAAAATGCAATAAACAGAAATTGAAGGCTATTTGACGTAGCCTTCTTTTTTTATGTATATTTACAGTAATAATCCCTGTCCCGCCTACATAAAATTTACCGATAAAGAAAAATTCGGAGGAATTGTTATGGCGACTACAAATATTTATAAGGATATTGCAGAGCGAACGGGCGGAGATATTTACATAGGTGTTGTGGGACCGGTTAGAACGGGAAAATCCACATTTATCAAGAAATTTTGTGAGCTTATGGTGATACCCAATGCACCACACGGTTTTTCAAGGGAGAGAATGATAGATGAACTGCCGCAATCTGCAGCCGGCAGAACAATAATGACAACAGAACCGAAGTTCGTTCCCGAAAGGGGAGTTCGAATTTCCGTTGATGATAACATTGAAATGAATGTACGCCTTGTAGACTGTGTAGGCTACATTGTGCCCTCGTCTCTCGGTTATATTGAAAATGAGGAGCCGAGAATGGTGAAAACACCCTGGTTTGAGGATGAGATTCCTTTTAATATGGCAGCTGAAATCGGCACCAAAAAGGTTATTTCCGAGCATGCAACTATAGGACTTGTTGTGACAACAGATGCCAGTATCAGCGATATTCCCCGTGAAGAATATGAGGAGGCTGAGGAGAGGGTTATCAGCGAATTAAAGGAGCTTAATAAGCCCTTTGTAGTGCTGCTTAACTGTATGTATCCGAAAAGTGCATCGGCGCAGATTGTTGCAGGAGAGCTTTCTGAAAAATATAATGTTCCCGTGCTTCCCGTAAACTGTCTTAATTTAACTGAGGATGAAATGAATGATATTCTCACTCAGGTACTGTATGAATTCCCTTTGAAAAAAATTGTGGTGAATCTTCCATCCTGGGTAAAGGGCTGTGACAATGACAGTGAGTTTAATGAGAAATTGAATGAGTGCTTTCTGAATGCAGGAAAGTCTGTTTCAAGAATATCGGATCTGCAGCATTTTACCGATAAGCTGATGTCTGAAAAGCTTTTCTCAAAGGCTGTTGCAGGAAGTGTTGAACTGGGTGTCGGGTGTGCTTATATTGATGCCGGGCTTGATAATACATATTTTTATAATATTCTCTCAGGCATTACAGAAGAGGAAATCAGGGATGGTGCAGACCTTATAGATATTCTTAAGGAATTTTCCGTAATAAAGAAAAAATACGAGAAAATTGCCGCAGCACTCGAGCAGGTAAATTCAACGGGCTACGGAATCGTTATGCCATCTATTGACGAATTAAGCCTTGAAGAGCCTGAAATAATGAAGCAGGGCAGCCGTTACGGAGTAAGGCTCAAAGCAAGTGCGCCTTCAATTCATCTGCTCCGTGCTGACATCAAAACAGAGGTTGCTCCCATTGTAGGCAGTGAAAAGCAGAGTGAGGATCTTGTGAAATATCTTCTTGACGGCTTCGAGGATGATCCTTCAAAAATCTGGGAGTCGAATATCTTCGGCAAATCTCTCGATGAACTGGTGAATGAGGGGCTGAAAACTAAGCTTATGCATATGCCTAATGAAGCAAGAATGAAGCTTCAGCAAACTCTTGAACGAGTGATAAATGAAGGCTGTAACGGTCTTATCTGTATCATAGTATAAATAAAATTGCCGTCATACTTTCTCGACACCCGTCGGCACAGTATGGCGGCTTTAATTTGTTATAATTTTTTATATTCCTCTACGGCAATTCTGTCACATTCTTCATTATAGGGGTGTCCTGCGTGACCCTTTATCCATTGAAATGTAACAATATGCTTTGACAGTAAGCTGTCTAATTCCTTCCAAAGCTCAGGGTTAAGAACAGGCTTTCCGTCAGATTTTTTCCAGCTTTTGTTTTTCCAGGAATTGAGCCATTTCTGATTTATTGCATCGCATACATATTTCGAGTCGGATACTACCGTTACCTCACAGCTTCGGGTCAATGCTTTAAGCCCTTCAATTACGGCACTCAATTCCATTCTGTTGTTGGTAGTATTGCGTTCAGAGCCTGAAATCACTTTCTTGTGGGGACCGAATATGAGAATAGCACAATAGCCGCCGGGACCGGGATTTCCCGAACAGGCTCCGTCTGTGTAAAGCATAACCTTATCCATGAAAAATTACTCCGTTGTTTATTTTTTGATATTTTACCATTTCACTTAAAATATTGCAATGTTTAGTGACTATTTTGATTTGATTTTGCTAATAATATTTCCGAAAATCATTGAAAGGGTGTCAGAAATTGAAAGCAGTAATTATGTGCGGCGGCAGGGGAAGCAGACTTAAGCCTCTTACGGAGAATACTCCGAAGCCTCTTGTGAAAATACTTAATAAGCCGGTTCTTGATATTATAATCGAAAAGGTAATTGAAAGCGGTATAACGGAAATTTATCTTTCCTTAGGTTATATGGCAAATGAAATTACCGAGCATTGTGAAAAAAATAATTACGGTGCCAAAATTTGTTATTGCTATGAAAATAAGCCGTTGGGGACTGCCGGAGGAGTAAAGAATTGTATAAAAAGCACTGATGAGGATGTTCTTGTTCTGAGCGGTGATAATATTTTTGATATCGATCTTAAAAGACTTTATGATTTTCATTCTGAGACAGATTCAGATTTTACAGTGTGCGGTGTAACAGCCGATGATCCCCGCGAGTACGGAGTGATTTCCTGTGATGATGACAACAGCATTAAGGGCTTTGTTGAGAAGCCAACCTGGGAACAGGCTCAGGGAAATCTTGTCAATACAGGTATCTATGTTTTTAATGGAAAAGTATTGTCAAAAATTCCCGATGATACAAAATTTGATTTTTCAGATGATCTTTTCCCTGAAATATTTTCAGATAATCTTCGTTTTATGTGCTATACGGCTGATGGCTTCTGGGGGGATATGGGGGAGTTTTCCGCTTACAGAAAAATTACAGCGGAAATTCTTGATACCGGCTGCAGAAATTTTACCTTTGGGGGAACCTTTTACGGGAAGGATACTGCACTGGAAAATGATGTAATAATTAAGTCTCCCTGTATAATCGGCAAGAATACGGACTTTGGTAAAGCTTCGGTTATAGGTCCTTATTGTGTTATCGGAAATAATTGTAAGATTTCCGCTGAATGTACCGTATCGGAATCTGTTCTTGGGGACAACTGTATAATCGGACAGAATTCCGAGCTTATGGGTTGTGTTGCGGATGATTGTGTAAAAATTGAAGATAATTGTTCATTGGAAGAAAATTCGGTAATAGGCTTCAACTGTACAATCGGCAGATTCAGCCGGATTCTCGGAGGAAACAAGGTATGGCCCGGAAGGAGAGTGGCTCCCGAAACTGTTGTGTCACGAGATATGCTGTATGAAAATCCCGAAAGAATAGAGTTTGATATTTTTGGTTTGTCAGGTAAAGCAAATTCGCAGATAGGGCTCGATGATATGGTTTTGCTGGGACAGGCAATTGCAAGTACTTCGGGCATAGCGAGGATAGGTATCGGCAGTGATACTTCATATCAGTCAGAAAATTTCAGAAGTACAATTATCAGCGGTATGAGAGCCTGTGGTGCCGTCTGTTATGATTTCGGTGAAATGTTCCGTGCTCAGGCATACTTTTACTCGGCATATTGCAATCTGGATTTTTTTGTTTTTATAGATTCATCAGGTGATGTAGTATCCTTGTCCTTTTTCGGAAAAAACGGTATGCCCGTCAGTACAAAAATTGCAAGAAATATTAATAATAATTACAAATTCTCTGCATTCAGCTTTGCGGAGCCCACACATCTGAAAGAAGTTTTTAATATGAAGCTTTTCAGTGTAGTATATAAATCATTTTTTAAAAAACTATGTCAATTTCCGCTGAAAAGACTGAATGTCAGTGTTGAATCCGAAAATTCCGTAATTAAATTTCTTGCAGAAGAACTGTTTTCTTCAGGTGAAAATAAACTTGCAAATAAACGTAATATTCAGGTGCTGATTAACAGTACCGCCGGAGAAGTATTCGTTGTTGAAAACGGAAATGTATACTCCGGCGACAGGATACTTTCTATGCTGTGTGAGCTTGAAAGTGCAGAAGGAAAGGTAATTGTTATTCCCGAAGAGGCTCCCAGCTTTATAGAAGAAAGTCTAAAAAAATATGAAGGTACGGTTGTCAGAGTGTTTGAAAATAATGCAGATGCTTGTTTGCTCAGCGATCGGGTTATTTTACAATCGGTTTGGACTTTTGATGTATTTCTTATGATAGCTAAGCTTATTAATGTGCTTGAAAAAGCTGATATAAGTCTTGCTTCGTTGTTCGAATGTCATAAAAATTTTGCTCTGAAAAAAACTATGCTTGATGTTGAAGGGAATTCCTCTGATATAAAAAGGCTTATTGTATCCTGCGGTGCAAAAAGAGAGCCCGGTGAAATATATTATGTTTTTGACGGCAGAATAGGAAAGGTAAGGCTGCGTCAGATGGGAAACTCACGCAAAATCAGAATACTTGCAGAGGCTGATGATATGGAAACAGCAAAGGAAATCTCGGTTTTTCTTACTAAAAAAATTAAAGATGCCAATATTGACAAAGAAAACCAAAAGTAGTAAGATAAAGTGATTATATATATTTAAATATTATATGTCTCCGACAGCTTTTTGTCGGACTTACATAAATCTAAAAGGAGTTAATATGCAGAACAATTCCACAAAAATTAATAAAAAGAAAGATAATGTATCAGCTTCTGCAAGTAAAAAAACTGCTTCAAAAAACAAGAATAATTCAGTCTCTAAAACAAAAAACAAGCAGAATAATGAAAATCAGCCAAAAGTTAATGCTTCTGCAAAAAATGAAATAAAAAAACAGAAGACAAAGAAAAAGAATTATTATATGTCTGTTACCAAAAAGATGAATGATTCTTCTAAGGCAAAGAATTTCAAGAAGACCAAGCCTCTCAGAATAATGTTCCTCGGAGGTATAAATGAAATAGGAAAGAATCTTACTCTGTTCGAATACAATGACGAAATAATTATTGTTGATTGCGGTATGACCTTTCCCGATGCCGATATGCCCGGAATTGATTATGTCCTTCCTGATATTACGTATGTTGAAAGAAATAAAGACAGAGTCAAGGCAGTTTTTGTGACACATGCACATGAGGATCACATAGGCGGACTTCCTTATCTGCTTAAAAGTGTAAATGTACCGGTTTACTGCACCCGATTGACTGCAGGTCTTATTGAAGGAAAACTCAGAGAGCACAGAATTTTGAACAAATGCCATATCGAAGTGATCGAAGCAGGCTCTGTAACTAAAATCGGTCCCTTCTGTGTTGAGTCGATTCATGTCAATCACTCTATTCCTGATGCTATTGCTTATGCAATTCGATGTGAAGCAGGTACAATTGTTCATACCGGTGACTTCAAAATAGACAGCACTCCTATTGACGGTGATGTTATTGATCTTTCGAGATTTGCTCAGTTGGGTAAGGACGGAGTTCTTGCTCTTCTTTCGGATTCTACCAACTCTGAAAGACCGGGATATACCCCCAGTGAAAAGAATGTAGGGGAGACTCTTGAGGCTTTATTCAGAAAAGCAGAGGGTAAGAGAATTATTGTTGCTTCCTTCTCCTCAAATATTCACCGTATTCAACAGATAATTGATGCATCTGAAAAGATTGGAAGAAAGATCTTTCTTTCAGGCAGAAGTCTTGAAAATACAACTGCTATCAGTATTAATCTCGGTTATATGAGAGTATCTGAAAATGTTATACTGCCTATTGATAAGCTTCGTAATTACCGTGATGAGGATGTCGTTATTATTACAACGGGCAGCCAGGGTGAACCGATGTCTGCCTTATCAAGAATGGCATTGGGCGATCACAAAAAGGTTTCTATTGACAGCAATGATTTTGTAATCATTTCAGCAACTCCCATTCCCGGAAATGAAAAAACAGTTGCAAATACCATAAATGAGCTTATGAAGCTGGGCGCTGAAGTCATTTATGAAAAAAGCCTCGGTATTCATGTTTCAGGACATGCGGCCCAGGAAGAGCAGAAGCTTATTCTTAATCTTGTTAAGCCTAAATTCTTTATTCCCGTACACGGTGAGCAGAAGCATCTCAGAAAGCATGCAGGTACAGCGCTCAGTGTGGGTATGGCTCCTGAAAATATTGTTATTCCGGATCTTGGTGCTGTTATTGAGCTTACGCCGGAAAAAGCAGTTATGCATACAGGTATCCCCGTAGGCAGAATTTTTGTTGACGGAACCGGTGTGTGTGATGTGGGCAAATCGGTACTTCGCGACAGAAAAAACCTTTCAACAGATGGTGTTGTGGTTGTCAGTACCGTTGTTGATGCCTATACCGGTGAGCTTTTAAGTGAGCTTGATGTTCAGTCTAAGGGCTTTGTTTTTGACAACAGCTCATCAGAGCTTATTCCGTTTATAGATAAAGCATGCCGCAGAGTTATCGCAGATTACACGGCATCAACCAATATGGATATTTTTACTCTTAAAACAAAGATGAAGGAAAGTATATCCAGGGCGATATTTGATAAAACAAGACGTTCGCCAATTGTTATCGTTACAGTGCTTACTGCACACTTTTAATTTTGCACGGAGGTGTTGTTGTGAATTTCAGAGATATTCTTAAAAATCATCCTTTTACAGTAGCAATAATACTTCTTGCTACCTTATTCAGCGGAATTACTTTTATTTTTTCAAGACCGTTGGCAATTGTTCAGCTTATTCTTGTAATGTTTTTTGCCGTGCTTTCTTTAAGATGGGTAAGAAATGAGTCAGCAAGAAAAAAGGAAATGCTCCGCAGCTTCGAGAATTATCTCAGAGCCGAAGGAGAAATAGGGGATAGTGTTACATCTTTCCCCTTCCCCTTTATTCTTGTTGATAATAACGGTAACGTTGAATGGTTCAATTCACATTTTCATGAGTTGCTGGACGGTGTACAGATAAAAAAGGGTGATCTGATATCTGCCTTTATTCTGGACAGCGGAAAAATCTTTGAGAAGAATGATTACTCGGTTTTTGAAATCAAAACAAATACAAAAGAATACACGGTTTATCCTGCCCGTGTTGATGAAAATTTGATATCCCTTTATTTTACCGAAGATACTGAGCTTAAAAATGTCAGGCACGAATATACTGTTTCTCGTCCTGTTGTACTTCTTATCAATATAGATTCTCTTGAGCAGACGGAGGATGTGCTTGACCACGCTGATTATTATTCTGTAGTTTCTGATGTGGAAAAGGAAATTACAAAATGGCTTGTGGATAATAACTGTATTTTCAGAAAATATGCAGATGGTAAATTCCTGGCACTTACCGAAGCACTTTATTTTGATGTGATGCTCAAGGACAGATTCAGTGTTCTTGATAAAGTCAGAATGTATCGTTTTGGCGAAACTGAGGTTGATATTACTCTGTCTGTCGGTGTCGGTAAGGACAGCTCCTTCGGGTTGTGTGAAGACAGTGCAAGACAAGCACTTGACCTTGCGCGAGGCAGAGGCGGAGACCAGGTTGTTGTTAAGATAGGCGATAAATACGACTTTTTCGGCGGAACAACGAGCAGAAAAGAGAAACGCGGAAAAATCAAGTCACGTATTGTGTCGTCAGCTCTCAATGAATACATAGAAAAAAGCTCCTCTGTATTCGTAACGGGGCATAGCTTTGCTGATTTTGATGCTATCGGTGCTGCAGTCGGTATTTGCTCAATTGCAAGAGCTTGTAATAAGCGAGCTTATGTTGTTGTCAATAAAAAGAATTCTCTTGCAATGCCTTTAATTCACCGACTTGAAAGAGAGTACGGAAAGCTCAGTTTTATTTCTCCCGAACGAGCAGAAAGTCTGTTTGAAGAGGAATCCTTGCTTGTTATAACCGACACAATGCGTTCCCGACTTGTTGATGCCCCTGAGCTACTTAAAAGGACACGTGCTCTTGTGCTTGTGGATCATCACAGAAAAACTGTTGATCATATAGAGTCTGCAGATCTGGAGTTTCATGAGCCTTATGCTTCATCTGCATGTGAAATGGTTACAGAGCTGATTCAGTATTCGCCTCAGAAGGTTCGTCTTTCTGCCTTTGAAGCAGAAGCTTTACTCGCAGGTATAATTCTTGATACTAAAAACTATACTCTGAGAGTCGGCGTAAGAACATTCGAGGCTGCAGCGTATCTTAAAGACTGTAAAGCAGATACAGTTGCAGTTAAACAGTTTTTTATGGGTACTGTTGAGGAGAACATTGGAGTCAGCCGTCTTATTTCAGGTGCATCGTTTTATAACGGATATGCAGTTGCTGTTGCAGATGAAAATGCAGAAGCTTCAAGACTTGTTACATCAAAGGCAGCGGATGAGCTGCTGAATATTTCGGGTGTTGATGCATCATTTGTTGTTTCCCGAAATAACAATACGGTTTATATTTCAGCGCGTTCACTTGGTAAAATAAATGTTCAGCTGATAATGGAAAAATTCGGTGGCGGCGGGCATCAGAGTATGGCTGCGTGTCAGCTGAATGATATTGATACTGCGACTGCTGTCGGTAAATTGAAAAATGCAGTTGATGAGTATTTAAATGTTAATTAAAGAATCGGAGGTAAACTTAGATGAAAGTAATACTTAATAAAGATGTTAAAGACCTTGGCAAAAAAGGTGAGCTTGTCAATGTGTCTGACGGTTATGCAAAGAATTTCCTTATTCCCCGCAAAATTGCAGTTATTGCAGATGCAACTGCAATGAATGAGCTTAAAAACAGAGAAATGTCAAAGGCTCATCATCTTGCTGTGGAAAAGGCAAATGCAGAAGCAGCAGCTGCTACTCTTGAGGGAAAGAATGTAAAGATCACTGCAAAAGCCGGTGCAAACGGCAGACTTTTCGGCTCAGTTACCTCTAAGGAAATTGCTGAGCAGATCAAGGCACAGTTCGGCGTTGAGGTTGATAAAAAGAAAGTTATTGTTGATGATATCAGAAATTTCGGCACATATGAGTGCACGGTAAAAATTTACACAGGAATATCTGCCAAGATATTTATTGTTGTGGGTGAATAAAATCTGAGGGTATTGAAATGAGAAAGACAGATACTGCTTCTGTTGAAACAAATGCAAGTAAAACATTTTCTCTTGAAGCTGAGCAGGCCATACTCGGCAGTGTGCTCATAGACCCATCGTGTTTTCCGACCGTGTCTATGCTGGTTCGTCCCGAGTATTTTTATATGCCTCAGCACAAGGCAATTTATATGGCAATGATGTCAATTGATGCAGCGGGTTCCGGTGCAATTGACCCCTTGCTGATACTTGAAATGCTGAGAGCTGAAAATGTGTTTTCAAATGAGGAGGACGGCAAGGTTTATCTGTTTCAGCTTGCTGATATTGTCCCTTCCACGTCTAACGTTGAATCTTATTGTAAAATTATCAAGGACAAGTTTTATATAAGAACTCTTGTTAATGTTGCAACAGATATTGTTGATATGGCTGAAAATTCAGGCCAGGAAGCTGATATCATTCTTGATAATGCAGAGCAGCGTATATATGAGATAAGACAGGGAAAAACCGTTTCCGGTCCTTCTAAATTAAGTGATGTTATTGCGGATGTTTATGATACGCTTTATAAATTGAATTCCGAAGATAAGGATCAGTATAAAGGGCTTCCTACAGGTTTCCCTGATCTGGATAAAATGTGTAACGGGCTTAACCGCTCTGACCTGGTTATAGTCGGTGCCCGTCCTGCTATGGGTAAAACAAGTTTTACGCTCAGAATGGCACGTAATGTTGCTGTATATTCAAAGAAGCGTGTGCTTTTCTTTTCCCTTGAAATGTCAAAGGAGCAGTTAGCTCAGAGAGTAATTTCAACTGAAGCACAGATTCCCAGCCAGAAGATGCGAAAAGGCGACCTTACACCTAAAGAATGGGAGAGACTCAGTGCCGCTTGCGTTTTTCTTGCGGATGTTCAGATGTTTTTTGATGATACTTCAAATATAACAGTTCCTGAAATGAAGGCAAGATGCCGCAGACTAAAAAATGTTGATGCTGTATTTATCGATTATCTTCAGCTTATGCAGTCGGCAAAGAAATCCGAAAGCCGTGTTCAGGAAGTTACCGAGATTACGAGAAGTCTTAAGCTTATGGCTAAGGATCTTATGATTCCTGTTGTTGTATGCGCTCAGCTTTCACGAAGCACTGAAGGCAGAGGCTCGTCACATAAGCCTCAGCTTGCTGACCTTCGTGAATCAGGATCGATTGAACAGGATGCTGATATGGTTCTGATGCTTTATCGTCCCGATTACTATAAGAGCGAAAAAGAGGATACAAAGGATAAAAACGGTGAAGCACCTGAGCAGCCTCAGGATAAAGCTTCGGATCTTGAAGTAAATGTTGCAGAGCTTCTTGTTCAGAAAAACAGACACGGACCTACCGGCTCTGTTAAAATGATATGGAATCCGCAGTATACACTTTATACTTGTGTCGAGGACAATAACAGAGATGAAGAATAAGCTTCTTGAAACAGTAAAGAAATATGCAATGCTTTCTGCAGGTGAGACTGTAACAGTTGGATTGTCCGGCGGTGCTGATTCCATGTGTCTTATTTCTATGCTTAATGAAGTGAAGGATGAATTGAATATTTCAGTTTCTGCTGTACATATCAATCATTGTATCCGCGGTGATGAGGCAGACAGAGACGAGCAATTTGTACGCAATTTCTGTGAAAGAGAAAGCATTCCTCTGACGGTTTTCAGAAGAGATATACCTGCAGCGGCCTCTGAAACAGGTGAGAGTATTGAACTTGCTGCAAGACGTATCAGATATGAATGCTTCAGTGAGTGTGGTGCTGATAAAATTGCTACTGCTCACTCTGCAAGTGACAGAATAGAGACACTGCTTTTTAATCTTTCAAGAGGTGCATCTCTGAAAGGACTTTGTTCCATTCCTCCTGTACGGGATAATATTGTCCGTCCTCTCATAAACATTACACGAAATGAAATTGAGGAATACTGTGATCTTAACAGTATAGAATATATTACAGACAGTACAAATCTTACGGATGAATATACCCGTAATAAGTATAGGCTTAATGTTATTCCTGTGCTTAGTTCAATTAATCCTTCTTTCGAAAAAAATGTTCTGAGATGTATAGAACTTCTTAATGATGAAAATGCTTTTATTGAAGGTTTTGTAAAAAAACTGATCGATAAATATCTTCTTCCGGATGGCCGACTCTTTATCGGTGAGCTGATTTCAGAAGATGAATGTATTTACAGACGTGTTGTGATAGCTTTTCTTGAAAAACTGCATATTTCCGAATATGAATCAAGTCATATCGGGCTTATTTCTGCGAATAAGGGTAAAAAATTTGCAGTATGTCTTCCGGGGAATCACAGAATTGAGTCTGACGGTGTGTATTTATATCAGAAAGACCTTGTGGAAGCTGCTCGTGAAGTTCTTAAAGAGTATTCTTTTGTCAAAAATGACGGTATTGAGTTTGTAAATGGATGTAAGCATTACAGGATTTATGCTTCCGACATAAATGAAGCAGGGGCAGGTGTGTTTGCTGCTGATGCTG
>JAZRTO010000081.1:0-12990 GCA_045652065.1 Acutalibacteraceae bacterium | reverse complement strand
GTTATTGCTTCGCAGGAAGGCTCACAAAGCGAAGGCGCCTCCATTTTTTCTATTTCCTCGGCCCTGTCAAGGTCGTTGGTTATTCTTTCGTATCTGCCGCCGAAAATTCTTTTTACGGTTTTTCTGCCTGCCAGAAACAGAATTGCGGCGAGAATAAGAAAGTTTATTATTACATATTGTATTTCCATAATATCATATCCTGTTAGAGATAATGTTTTTCGCGAAGATAGCCGCCGCTGTTTCCATTTTCGGAGCAACGGAATTAACTATCTTGTCATGCTCTCCCGTGATACCGTTTCTGTATTCTTCAATATCGGAAAGGCATTTTCTCTGAGCATTTTCAATCTCTTTTTTACCGTCGGACTGTATTTGCTGTACTCGTGCTTTTGCCTGTACCGCACTCTCCTGTGCAGCACGGAGCTTTTCTTCTGCAGCGCGTTTTTCGTTTTCCTGTGTGATATTTTCTATATCACGCAGCTTTTTTTCAGCCTTTTCTATTCTTTCCTTACGGCTGTCCATAACCCTGAGTACAGGGGCGAAAAGCAGATTTTTCAGAATAACTGTCAGAAGAAGAAAGCATATTACAGTCCATACGATAACTGATGGCTGTATGTTCATATTTTACTCCTCAGATTTTGCCGATAAGCATAAATGCAATAAGAAGACCGTAAATGGTAAGAGCCTCCATAAGGGCAAGTGAAATAATAAGTGTGGAACGGATATCCTTTGCAGCATCAGGCTGACGAGCAATGCTTTCCATTGCTGATTTTGCTGTAATACCCTGACCGATAGAGGGACCGATTGTACTGAATGCGATTGCTAATGCTGCTGCTATTGCGATAATTGCTGAATTTGTCATTTTGAATTACTCCTTTGAAATTAATTATGTTTAGTCTTCAGTAACTTCTTCTAAATATATTGATACAAGCATAGTGAAAACCATTGCCTGTAAGGCACAGAATAAAAGGGAGAGCACCATCATTACAACGGGTGCGCCGATAGGGAAGATGTGATAAAGCTGTTCCGTTACCATTTCTTCACCGAAAATATTACCGTAAAGTCTGAGTGCAAGAGATGCGGGCTTTATAAACTCGTCCAGAAGCAGAAGGGGGAGCATAAAGAACATAGGCATTACAAATCGTTTGAAATAGTGCTTCACATTATGCCGAAGTCCCGAAATCTGCAGGAAGAGGAAGGTAAGGACACCAAGACCTGCTGTAACGGAAAGGGAAGCTGTAGGTGCCTTTACATAATCCGTAAGTCCCACTCCGGGAATTAACCCTGAATAGTTTGAGAAGATTATAAATATAAAGAGTGATGCGAGAAATGTGAAATACTTTCTTGCTTTTTTCTTGCCCAGAATATCCGAAAAGAAATTATCGAGATATTCTATGCCCGTTTCTATGATATTCTGGAATTTACCGGGTCGCTCCTTAAGATTTTTTCTTACAATGAGAGAAATAACCGTAAGCACACCCAGTATTATCCACATTGTAACAACCTCGCCCGTTACATCGAATATACCGAAGAGCTTAATGATTACCTCGGATTTTTCACCCATCAGTTTCATCCTCCTTTCCTTTTTCCTTTGTATGTGCTGCCGCAGAGGCATTCACAGCCAGAAGCTTTTTTGTAAATAAAAGCATAGGAAGTGTCATTCCGAGAACGGCACCTATAAGCATATAAGCCGGATTTGCAAATCCTGTTTTATCTGCAACGAAATAAACCGCCGCAAGATAGCCTATCTGCAGAATCTGCCTTAATACCGTAATAATTGAATATTTCTCGGGGGCTTTTACAAGAACCTTCTTTGAAAGAAGGTAGTTTGCCAAAGCAATAAGTATGCCTATTATCGCTGCCGCCACGGCACCGATAATGTTATAGTTCATATAATCACCGGTTTCTGTTTTCTGATAATTCAAGGTCATTATAGCACTTTGATTTTATTTTTCAATATAATATGTTAAAGAATTATGCTTTTTTTTACATATTGTTTATAAGTAAGACTATATATAAAAAGAAACCCTGAAGCAGAAAAGCCTCAGGGCGATGAATTTCGGATATAAATTTATCCGGATATTATTTGTGAATTATTTTGTGTTTTTTTCGTTTGCAGCACGCATTGCAAGTACCTTTTCGTGGTTTTCCTCTTTTGCTTTACCTGTAAGTTTATAGACGAAGAAGGGAGCACCTGCAAGGAACATCATAATGCCGTGAACAATGGTGTAGAAGAACAGCAGAGCAATTTTGTCCGTGCCGTCACTTATTGTACCGTTTGCAAGCTGCTCATAATGAATAAGTGAGTTTTCACCCTTGAGGATAAACGGAGCAACAGTGCTTGCAATTGTACCGCTTATGAGAGTACCGATGGAAATAACGAAGGGCAGAGATGCATCAAGACGCTTTCCTGTCTGTAATTCGAGATCCTCAAGCACGTCAGCCTGGAACATAAGGGGAAGAAGATTTGATGCACCGAACTGAAGACCGATGAGGAACAGACATGCAATGAATGCAATCATAAGCCCCTTGTTGTCTGTTGTAAAATAGAAATAACCGATGGTAAAGGCAATAATATTTGCGCATACCGAGTAGATACCGCTGGCAATATAAAGGATTCTTGCATTGAATTTTTTAAGCAGAGCATTGATTACAAGCATACCTACCGCTGTGCCGATTCCTACGGGAAGCAGAACGAAAATCTTTTTTGAGGGGTCACCGATAAGTGCAATAGCCAGGAAGCCTTCCATATAAGTTGCAAGACCTCTGAAGCTTTTGAGGAATTCGGATAAAATAACAACACGGGCGTGCTTGTTTTTTATTATATCCTTGAAGCCCATAAGAGGATTTTTTCTTTCGGCAGAATAAGAGATTCTTTCTCTTGTAAGCTTCATTCCTGCAAGAACGGTTATAATACCCACAGCTCCGCAGAAGGCTGCACAGATTATGTACTGTAAGGCTTCATTGTTTTTCCAGATAAGACCGATTATAAGGAGGAAGAGCATAGGGGCTGAGTTTCCGACAGCAGAGGCAAAGCTTCTGAGGGAGAGAACCTGATCGCGCTCCCTCATATTGGGAGTCATTACATTGGGAAGCATATTTATGGTGTTACCGAATGCACACATAATGCTCCAGAGTATTGCTATTGTAAGAACATATATGAAAAGAACAGTACCTGAGAATGAGGGAGGTGCTATAAAGGTCAGCATCATAACTACTGCCATGGGGATAATACAAAGCATAATTATAGGTCTGAACTTTCCGCTCTTGCCCATTCTTCTGCCGTCAATGTACATGGTTATAAAGAAATTAAGTACAAACGGTATAATTGCAATAAGAGCATTGAAAAGAGAAAGATAGCCTTCCTCAAGCTTCAGAACGTTTACAAGGTAAGTGTTTCTGTTGGCACCGACTACACCCGTCATGGTTGTGTAGAAAAAGACACCCATAAGGTAGAATATGAATTCCGGCAGCTTGACGTGCTTCTGATTCTGCACATCTTTTATAAGTGTTGATTCATTCATTGCAAAAATCTCCTTTGTGCTTGTTTCCCGACAATATATCGTTAATATTGATTTTATTCTTAAATCGAACAAAAGTCAAGACTGACAGAAAAAAGGAAGACCGTTTCGGGCCTTCCTTGTTCTGTAAAATTATTTAATTTGGTATAAAACCGGTGTAAAATCACCGTTTTTGCTGTGTGTAACAGCTGAATCCCTTGAGATATAAGGGATTTATCAGTCAATGGACTTCATTGTGGGGAAGAGGAGGACGTCACGGATAGCCTGGGAGTCGGTAAGGAGCATTACGAGACGGTCGATACCGTAGCCGATACCGCCTGTGGGAGGCATACCGTATTCAAGAGCAGTAAGGAAGTCTTCGTCTGTGTGGTTAGCTTCCTCGTCACCCTTTGCAAAGAGCTCCTCCTGAGCAGCAAAGCGCTCTCTCTGATCGATGGGGTCATTGAGCTCTGAGTATGCATTACACATTTCTCTGCCGTAGATGTAAAGCTCAAATCTTTCAACAAGACCGTTGGAGCCGGGCTTTTTCTTTGTAAGGGGAGAAACCTCAATGGGATGGTCGCATACGAATGTAGGCTGAATCATCTTTTCTTCGCAGAATTCCTCGAAGAAGAGGTTCATAATATCGCCCTTTTTGTGGTGCTTTTCAAATTCAACGTGATGCTCCTTAGCAATTGCCTGAGCTTCTTCATCTGTTGTAACAGTTGTGAAGTCAACACCTGCATATTCCTTGATGGCATCAGTCATTGTAATTCTCTTGAAGGGCTTTTCCATATCAATTACGGTGCCGTTGTAGCTTACAACTGCAGAGCCTACAACCTTGTTTGCAAGGTAACGGAACATACTTTCTGTAAGCTCCATCATACCTTCGTAGTCTGTGTAAGCCTGATAAAGCTCCATAAGAGTAAATTCGGGGTTGTGACGTGTATCAACACCCTCATTACGGAAAACTCTGCCGATTTCATAAACTCTTTCCATACCGCCGACAATAAGGCGCTTAAGATAGAGCTCAAGTGAAATACGAAGCTTAACATCCTCATCAAGTGCATTGTAGTGAGTTTCAAAGGGACGTGCAGCTGCACCGCCTGCATTTGAAACAAGCATAGGAGTTTCAACCTCAATGAAATCTCTGCCGTCAAGGAAGTTTCTGATTTCCTTTATAATCTGTGAACGCTTCTTGAAGGTATCCATAACCTCGGGGTTAACGATAAGGTCAAGATAACGCTGACGGTAACGTGTGTCAACATTTGTAAGTCCGTGATATTTCTCGGGAAGGGGAAGAAGAGACTTTGTGAGAAGTCTGATTTCCTTACAGTGAACGGAAATTTCGCCTCTTCTTGTTCTGAAAACAAAGCCCTTTACTTCGACGATATCACCGATATCCCACTTTTTGAATTCAGCGAATGCTTCCTCACCGATGTCATCGCGTCTTACATAAACCTGCATTCTGCCGTCACGGTCGTAGACATCAATGAAGTTAGCCTTACCCATATCTCTCCAGGTCTTGATTCTGCCGCAGATGCAGACGTTCTGATTTTCAAGCTCTTCAAAGCGCTCGTTGATTTGGGCGGAGTGAATGGTCTGCTCAGCCTTTGTGATTTCAAAGGGGTCGCAGCCCTTTTCCTGTAAAGCAGCCAGCTTTTCAAGACGAATTTTCTTTAACTCATTTATATCCTGCTCGGGAGCAGCTTCCTCGGGGGTATTTACAATCTTTTCTTCAGCCATCTGTCAAACATCCTTTCGGAAATAATTACAAAAATTTATTCGGTTATTTATTATATATTAACAAAGAGAAAAATGCAAGGACTTTTTTGCGGTACTCTTATCCGAAGAAATTTTCAGGAACATCCCTTAATGCATTTTCACAGGGAGTTTCAGAAAGTGTCAGACTGAAAACACCGCCTGCCGTAATTTCATCATAGGAGAGATATGATGTATTTATTTCTTTTCCGTTAAGCTCTGCCTTTTTTATGTAGGGATATTTCAGGGGATCCTTGTCGCAGATAACCGTGAAGGTATCTGCAGTTTTTCTTGAGTGATAGTCCTTATTGAGCTTTATTTCAGCCTTTCTGAAAAGGGGAGTGTTTATGAAATAAAGAGGGTAGGCAGGGCACAGCTGAGCGAAGCCTATTGCAGATAATACATACCAGGCTGAAAGCTGACCTACATCCTCATTACCGCAGAAGCCGTATGCTCCCGTGCGGTATGATTCCTTCTGCACACGTCTTGTCCAGTACTGGGTGCGGTGGGGAAGCCCCAGCATACTGAAATAGTGGGTAATATTATGGCAGGGCTCGTTGGAGTGATTATAGTCATTGCTCCATAATGCACTGAGCTTTGCCTTCTTAAAGAAAATTTCAAGAAGCTTTATTGTTCTTTTTTCACCGAAAAGACGGGCAAGTCCCTTTACGTCATAGGGAACAAACCAGGACTGCTGGAAAATGTTGCTTTCAACACAGTAATTGTCGTCATACCTGCCCCACATCCAACGGAATTTTCCGTTTTCTTTTCTCGGTGCCATAAATCCCAACAACGGATTGTAATTTTCTTTGTATTTTTTTGCTCTTGTCGCAAAGACTTTCTCATCTTCTGCATTTCCCAAAGACTTTGCAAAACGGGAAAGTGTGTAGTCGGAAAGTAAATATTCAAGTGTATCGCTTATTTTGTCGGGAACAAAGCCGTTTTCAGTAAATTGACTGCAGGTGGGATGGTTTACAAGGAATTTTTTGCCGAAAAGCTCCGTTTTTGATAAAACTGAGGCTTTACCGATTTCATAAGCCTTGTTAAAATCGTAATTTCTTATGCCCTTGACATATGCATCGGCAACCATAATAAGTCCCGGGTCGCCTACCATACAGCCGGCATCAATGCCCATAAGCTCCCATCTCGGGAAGGATGAATTTTTTCTTAATGCAATTTTCAGCAATGAATTTACCGTATCGTTTACCATATCGGGACGGATTAATGTGAGAAGCGGAAATTCACTTCTGTAAACATCCCAGCCGCTGAACATTGTTCGGTGGGTATAGTTGTCATCCTGCATTATTTCACATTCAATCGAAAATCTTCCGTCAATATCCGTTGCGCTTCTGGGATCTAAAAGTGTATGGTAAAGGCAGGTGTTAAATATTTTCAGGTCTGTTTCATCACTGCCCTCAACATTCACGCAGTCAAGAACTTCCTCCCATACCTTTTGTGCATTTAAGCGGATTGTATCAAAGTCAAACCCGTCTGTTTCAAGAAAGTTTTTTCGGGCTCCATCAATGTCCGTATAGGACACGGCACATTTTATAATGACAGGTTCGGTTTCATCCCCGAAAAATGCAAGAATTCCCAGATCGTCAAGCTCTGCAATTTCAATATCACAGTCTAAAAATACTTCGTTTGAAAAGAACTGCAGCTTTTTTGCAGGACGGGAAAATTCCATAATAAAGGACAGATTGTACGATATTTTTCCGTCTCCTCTGCCAAAACCGCCGCCCTTTGGCGTACAGATAATTGTGCCCTCAATGCGGCTGCTGTTTATAATCTGTGCTTTTACAAAGTCAGCCTTTCCGCCGATTCTTCTTGAGAGATTTATCATCGCTCTTTTGTCGGATTTTTCAGGGTACGTAATGCGAAGATACCCCGTATGCTGAGAAACAGTTGCCTCCGCCAGTATATTATAGCGGTTAAGCTCAACGGAGTAATATCCCGCCTGTGCACATTCCTTTTCGTGAGAAAATTCTGATTTCCAGCCTGTTGTTCCTTTTGTGAACGGTACTTCCATGTTTGTACCCGAGCGCAGATCTGTTTCACCTGTTACGGGCATAATCTGAATGTTTCCCAGGTCTCCGTACCAACCTATACCGCTCATATGATTGAAGCTGAAGCCCTCAATGGTGTTCATACAGTAGTTGTATCCCGTACCGTTGTCACCGCCTGTTACCGTATCGGGAGACAGCTGTACCATACCTCCGGGAAGGCAGGCTCCGGGATGTACCTTTCCTCCTCCGTGGGGACTTTCATCCTGACCGTCACCTACGGTACCTATCATTGGGTCTATATATTTCCATTTTTCCATAAAATCACCGCCTGAAATTCTCATTCCATTTTAACAGAAATTAAAGGACATTGCAATGAAAAATCTTTTTCGGTACAGAAAATTCGTATTTACACAATATCTGCACAATTAAAAAAGGCGCTGTGACATCACAACGCCTTTCAATTAAATTTATACTCCGTAAACAAGCCAGATGTAAATGTATGCGGGAATGATTGCTGCAAGTGTGAAGGGAATACCGATTCTGAAGAAGTCCTTGTTCTTTACCTCATAGCCCTCTTTTCTGAGAATACCGATACCCGTAATGTTAGCAGATGCTCCGATTGGGGTACAGTTACCGCCGAGGGTTGCACCTGAAAGAAGACCGAAATAAAGAGGCGTGGGGTCAATTTCAAGAACGGAAGCAAGCCCCGATACAACGGGAATCATTGTTGCAACATAGGGGATGTTATCAATGAATGCAGAAATAAGCACCGATCCCCATACAATAATGGTGTAGAGAAGGAACACGTTTCCGCCGCCTACAGAAGCCAGAAGCTGAGCTGCCTTGTCAATTACACCCTGAGCGGAAATGCCGCCTATCATAAGGAAAAGTCCCAGGAGAATGCCGATGGTGGTGAAGTCAATTTCCTTGAGCGGCTCAATGACCGCGGAGATATTTTTCTTCTTTATGAAGGTGTAAATAAGTCCTATTACGAGAAGCGCACAGCAGATAAGTCCGTTTGTTTCATCAGGCTTTTGGGGAACAAAGGATACGGAAATAAGAAGTACAAGAGCCGAAACAAGTAAAATGGTGGGAACAAAGTCCGTTACTTTTGTGCGGGTCGTTGCCTTTTCAATTTTCTTTGTGTCCTTTTTGAAAATCACAAGAAGAATCAGCGCAGAAAGTAAAGCACCTAATTCAACTGCAAAGAATATACTGGGTCTTCCTTTGTACCATATAAAATCAAGGAAGCTCATATCCAGAGCAGATCCCAGCATTATTGCAGTTGTATCGCCTACAAGGGTTGCTGCACCCTGCAGGTTGGATGAAACCGCAACAGCAATTATAAAGGGTACGGGATTGGTGCCCAGCTTTTTGCATATGGCAAGCGCAATGGGAGCCACCATAAGCACGGTTGCGACGTTATCTACAAAAGCCGAAATAATACCCGCAAAAAGTGCTAATGCAACTGCAGCCCACTTTACATTGGGTACCTTTTCCATAACAAGGTCTGCAAGAAGCTGCGGCATTTTGCTTTCGGTAAAAAGGGATACAAGTCCCATTGTACCTGCAATCATCAGAATTACATTAAAGTCAATTGAGCTGAGAATGTCACCGAAGGGAAGCAATCCGCTTGCAATAAAAATAATGCCAGATGCCAATGCAATGTAGGGACGGTATTTGCCGAATACAAGCATCAGAATATATGTTACGGCAAAAAGAATAAGTGCAGGAACCATTTCAATCACTCCGTTGTTATATGTATGGAATTTTTACACCGTTATTCATTGTACTCACCTTCTTTTTTATAGTCAACAATAGTTATTTTTTTATCAAAGATGATGGCTTGAGTATTATATTCTGTCACTGTATATTATTCTTTATTCAATTTGCAGATGCCGTTGATTTTATATAAGTCACCGTAATCAAAATGAATATTTATTGTATTTACCCCTTGCGATAGTTCGGTGTCCGATTGATGCATAAGTTTTTTTCCGTAAAAAACTGCAAATCTTATTTTTCCGTCATCATCCCAAGGGACATGTTCAACCAATTCAAACACCGGCTCGGTCTGGGGAACTTTTCCGAATAATTCATCTATGGAGACATTAAATATTTCTGCAATAACAGGCAACAGCGAAATATCGGGAGAAGAGAGCTGTTGTTCCCATTTTGATACCGCCTGAGCTGAAACATTAAGCTTACGAGATAGCTCCTCCTGAGTCATTGCATTCAGTCTTCTGTAATAGGCGATTGTACTCCCGGGATTTAAGCAGTTATTCATAATAAATCTCATTCCTTTCTTTGTTGTCAACTATATAATATCGGAATTTTAGTGGAATTTAAAGATAATGGATTGATTTTTACTGTTACGGATAGTTGAGAGGGGATACAATCAATGCGAATCAATATAACTCGCCGAAGGCGAATAAAGCTAAAAAAAGCACTTCCGAAGAAGTGCTTTTTCTGGTATGAACGATAACAACGGATTTTATAGTATAAAATGAAATCATTCGTGTCTCTCACGATGAAATCCTCACGATTTTCGGATGAAATCTTCAGCCTATGGCTTCAGATGAAATTAAATCCACCCATCCATCGTTAAGGTGGATTTCATCCAACAGAGTTGGATTTCATTGTCGAAGACGATTTCACCCACCCGTAAGGGTGGATTTAGTTGAAAAACCGACAAGTCGAAACTTGTCGGTTTTTTCTGGTACGAGTGTTGATAACGGATTCAATTTTTAATATCAATTAACCGACAGTCAGACACATATTCTCGCTTGTATCAGAAAATTTTATAGTTTCTTCAACAAATTAATTACAGATTGAGAGGAAACGATATGTCAAGTATTATCGAAGATTTTTATTATGTCAACCTTGAGCCACAAGAAGTCAATTCGGAATTAACACCTAAACTCAAAAAGAAACTGAGTAACCTCGCAGAGAAAGAAGAGCAGCTTACAGCAAGGCTTACCGGCGAGGATAAGGAACTGTTTCAAAACTATGTCAGCACTTATATCGAATTTTCAACAACAAGTAATGCTGATAGCTTTATATCAGGTTTCAGACACGGTGCAAAATTCGCATACGACACATTTGTTAAGAACATGAAAGGATAATGCAATTATGAAAAATATTACATACAGACAAGTCAATGATTATATGATACCCAATCTTACACTCCCACCTGAAGAAGCAAATATTACTCTCGGTAAATGGGGTATGCTACGTAAGGATTACCTGCTTAAACACAAGAAAGTATTATTCACAACACTACTTACTCAAGGTAAACTATATCAGCACTGTGCCGAGGTCGAAAACCATGCACGAGATATGTTTAATACTCTTGTTAATCAGATGAAAGAGGCGGAAGGCGTGACAGAGGAACTTAAAGAGCATAACCAATGGGAGTGGGTGCAGAAAATGGGGAATATTGAAGCAAGTGTGAGAGATATTGTTATAACCGAACTAATTTATACATAATAGCGCTTTCAAAAATATTGACTTTCTTGGCACAGAAGAGTATAATTATAAAAAATCACTGAAAGGCAAGTGGACAAAATGATGATGAATCTTAATCTTATGTCTTGGAGAGCCGTTTTGTCCGTTTGCGATTGATGTAATATATCTTTCAGAACTTGCAGGCATCTCCGTATTCTCGGAGGTGCTTTTTTGTTGTTAAGGAGTTAATATGGACTATACAAAAAAACTACAAGAAATTAATGATGAATACTATCCCATTATCAAAAAGATGTATAAAAATTATGTTAAACATTTCAAAAAAATACCTAACTTGACCAAAAATGTATTTATACTTTCAGATGATGAATGTATAGGAGAACATAATGATTTATTGAAAAAGCGAGGTAAATGTGTAACCGAAAACGGATACATATATATTAGAGAATCCAAATTTAACAAACATGTTTTAATTCATGAGTTTATTCATCGATTAAGTAGAAACTATTTGGATTGCGGATGGGTTGAAGGTATTGGTGTTGAGGTTAATATCGGACAAGGAATAATCGATTACAGTGGTTTAAATGAAGTGTTAACAGAATGGTTTGCTTATGAAATAACTAAATACAGAGAAACAACCATTTATCAAGATTATCTTCCTGTCATTGATGGAATAATAACTAATATATGCAGTTTAAAGTCTATTAAGTCGGCTTTTTTCAAAGGAGATATCGGATATTTTTTTGATGTATTTGCAAACATTAGTGCTCAGAAAAACGGCCATAAAACTTTAACATTAGAAGATAATAATTATGCGATAGACAAAATTAATAATATATCAAAAACTATCAGCGATTCTTTAAATATAAATGAACTATAGTGGAGAGAAAAACCATGGATTTATTTAATAAAATATGCCTACAGTTAGATTTAGGCGAAATAATGGCAGAGCCGACCCAGCTTAAAGGCGGCTTTATGCACAAGATGTACTCGCTGTTCACACCTAAGGGAAAATATGCAATTAAGCTGTTAAATCCTTATGTTATGAAGCGTGATATTGTTTTTGAAAATTACCGTATTGCAGAAGCACTTGAAGCAAAGCTAGAGCAAACAGACATTCCTATACTTCCTGCTTTAACATTTAACGGTAAGAAGATGCAGGAAAATGACGGACAGTATTTTTATTTGTTTGATTTTTATGAGGGCAAATCTCTCAAAGGTGAAGAAATTACTATTGAACACTGCCGAAAGATTGGCGAATATCTTGCAAAAATACATAACATTGAAAAGAAAACACAGCCTTATAATCGCAGCGAAATCAATGTTGATTGGGATACGCTTATTGAAAAACTGTCAGCAAGCAATACCGAGTTATATAATCTTTTAAATGCTAACCGCGATATTCTTTACGATAGTCAGCAAAAAGGTAATCTTGCAGTAAAGAAGATGCCGCCTGTACTGACAATCTGCCACAATGATATGGATAGTAAAAATGTCCTTTGGAACGGTGATGATTGCCGTATTATTGATTTGGAATGTCTTTGCTATTCAAGTCCGTTTGTTGAACTGTATGAAATGGCTTTGTGTTGGTCAGGTTATGAAAACTGCAACATTGATTTCAATCTTTTCAAATCACTTATCAAGTCTTATGCAGATAACGGCGGTGAACTGCCTGATGATTGGGAAACAATCTATTACAGTAGTTACGGTCGTTTAGAGTGGCTTGAATATAACGTTAAGCGTGCATTAGGCATTGATTGCGGAGAAGATGAAATTGAAATGGGCATCTCAGAAGTCCGTGAAACTATGGAGCATATAGTTTATTATCACGATGTTAAGGACAAAATTTTGGAGTGCCTGAAAAGTTTATAAGGAGGATGTTTATGTATAAAACAAAATATTGCGAAGTCCATTATGAAGAAGCTTACAATGTAGTTTTTGTAAAATGGAAAGAATTTTGCTGTTTTGACGATTACCGCAAACCATTGGAATACGCCTTGGATATTATCAAAAATCATAGTGATTGTAACTATGTAGCAGATACCAGAACAGGCTTTGAAAATCACCCTGATGATACAAAATGGGTTGCAGATGTTTTTATCCCAACTGCCGTTGAATACGGTTGCAAAATAATATATTTCATTATTGATGAAAACAACTCATTAAAAGACGAGCTTGAAGGTCAGGAAAGTGATTCTTCTGATAAAATTGAGTTCAGGTATATTTATAACCTTGATGAGATAGAAAAGTGAATATGAAACAAC
>JAZRTO010000080.1:0-3447 GCA_045652065.1 Acutalibacteraceae bacterium | reverse complement strand
GAATGGGTTGAATATATGACCTTCGACGGAGTTTCTCCCATGGCAGAGCTGCGCAAGGAAAACGGAAGTGAAAAGCCTTGGAAGGTAAAATATTTCGGTGTGGGAAATGAAAACTGGGGCTGCGGCGGAAATATGCATCCCGAATTTTATGCCGATGAATACCGACGCTATGAAACCTATGTCAGAGATTATGACAGCAGCAACCGCATTTACAGAATTGCATGCGGAGCCAACTCCTTTGACTTTAACTGGACAGACGTGCTTATGAGAAAGGCCTCAGGCAGAATGAACGGTCTGTCACTGCATTATTACACCGTCACTCACGACTGGAATCACAAGGGAAAAGCACTTGAATTCACAAAGGATGAATATTATCTCACAATTGAAAAGGCATACAAAATGGAAGAGCTTGTCCGCCGTCACGGTGACATTATGAACCGCTATGACCCGGATAAAAGAGTCGGTATGATTGTTGACGAATGGGGCACCTGGCACGATGTTGAGGAGGGAACAAATCCCGGCTTCCTTTATCAGCAGAACACTCTCAGGGATGCCGTTGTTGCAGGTCTTACTCTTAATATTTTCAACAAACACTCCGACAGAATAAAAATGGCAAACCTTGCTCAGACGGTCAATGTCCTTCAGTCCGTTGCCCTCACTGACGGTGAGGATATGCTTCTGACTCCCACCTATCACATTTTCAGAATGTATAAGGACCATCAGGAAAACACTCTTCTCGGCTCATACATCACTACTGCTAACCTTGCTGAAAAGGGCAATATTCCTCAGCTTATTGAAAGTGCTTCCGTCAAGGAGGACGGCACTATAATTGCAACCGTTGTCAACACCTCAGCTGATGACAGCGCAGAGATACACTGCCAGATAGCAGACTTTACCCTTAAAGAGCTTTCAGCAGAAATTCTTACAGGTGATATCCACGGTTACAACAGCTTCGAAAACAAAACAGCTGTGAGCACAAAGGTGTTCACTGATTTCAATACTCTCACCGACGGCTTCACCGCAACCCTTCCTCCCTGCTCCGTTGTCAAGTTTGTGATTAAATAATATGGCAGAATGTAAAAGATGTCTGCTTCACGAAGCAGCAGAGGAATCCACTCTTCAAAGCATAAAAGAGCGGATTGAAAAGCTTTCAGAAAACGAAAAAGCCGACAGTGAGCTTTACACCCGCCGACTTGCCGAATGTCAGAAATGTGACAATCTGATTTCCGGGGTCTGTATGAAATGCGGCTGCTATGTTGAATTCAGAGCCGCATTTATAAAAAACAAATGCCCCGACACAAAGAACCGCAGATGGCAGTTCTGAACCGGCACAAAAAAACAAAAGCAATCCTCATTAATCAGGATTGCTTTTTTTCATTAATATAAATCACATCAGCTCTTCGTTGTAAACCGCTCTTTCACCGCCGATAAACTTTGGTCTGCTTCGTGCGGCAAGAACTGTAGCCCCACCGATTCTGTTGTTTTCGAGTCTGACGGGCACCGCCACCTTTTTAAGATGCATACCGATAAGAGTAAAGCCGATATCCATTCCCGCATCCGCCTTGATTTCCTCAAGCACCACGGGATTTTTAAAATTATTATAAGCCTGAACAGCCATTGAGCCGCCCGCCTTGGGCTGAGGAACAACATTAACCGCTTCTGCAAAGGGTACAGCCTCTCTTTCAGTTATGATTGCACGGTTAAGATGCTCACAGCACTGCACCGCAAGGTAAATCCCCTTTTCAAGAGTGTATTCGTATATTGCTCTGAATACAGTTTCGGCTGTCTCGGGGCTTGAATTTGTGCCGATTTTCGCTCCCGTTATTTCACTCGTTGAGCAGCCGAGAACAAGAATATTCCCTTTCTTAAGCTTTGTTTTTTCTATAAGCTCTTCCATTACCGCTCTGGTCTGTAAATAAAGTGTGTTTTCCATTTATATTCACCGCCTTTTTTACAGCTATAATTATTTCTCATAGCCGCTGCCGCCGCACGAACCGCACTGTCCGTACCAGGAAGCTTCGTGTCCGTCCAGATAAGCCTGAAGGTCGCTGTCACCGTAATAATATTTAACCATACCCGTGCCATTACAAAGACTGCACTTTTTACCGGGATTCTTGTTTCGGTTTATGCAATTGCTGCATCTGTAACCGCTGTCAGGAGCAATTATTACTCCGCAGAAAATGCAGTAAGGGCAATTCGGACAGAATCTGCTTCCGGGATTGATAAAAATCCTGCAGAACTCGCAGGCACCCGTATGCTCAGGGCAGTACATAGTATTACCTGAAGGAGCAATATATCTTACGCAGCCCTCCTGAGCGCAGATTGTTGTGAATGTGCCGTAGGCATTACTGAAATCCAACACCTGAACAGAGTCAACAAGACAGGTATAAGGCTGATAATAAAACAGATAATTATCGTTGATATAATAAGTTGCAGGTTGAGGACCATTATCCTCATAATCTTCAGAATCGACATAAACTTCTTCCAGAGTAAAGTCAATCTGTGTGGCAGTGGAATTTGTCACTCTGACAACATAGCGGTAATAGTGGTGTCCGAAAGCACCGTCATAATCATAGGTTGCATAACCGTCCTCATAAAAGGTAATGCACTGACCCTCACTTGCCTGAAAGGTTTTACCTGCTATACAGGAAAGATAAGCATCGTTTATTTTCGGCTTACTGCCATCATCACCGATACTGCAACCCGCCAGAATAAAAGCCATCAGAACAAGGCAGATTGCCGCTATTTTCTTTAACATAAAATCACTCCGTTTTTGTTTGATACTTTGATTATACAACAGCTGAATAAAAAAAACAAGTTTTCCGCTTATTCGAATAAGAAATATTACTCTTCAGCTATCTGACGATATAGGATCTGAAAAATTGTTTCAGAGTTATACTCCCTTCAGAATAGATATATCTTGTTTTTCAGTCCGGATATTAACGAGATAGTGCCGTAAGGCAACCTCGTTTTATGTCCTCTAAAATGAAGTTCAAATAAATTTGAAATGAAGTTTGCGCCACAGGCGACGCAAAACAGAGTTATGTCCTGCGGACATAAACAAAAAGCACTTCCTAAGAAGTGCTTTTTTCCGGTGCGAGTGTTCATAAGGGATTTACTCAAAGTATAAATAAAACCGGCTTCAAACATAGTATTCTACATATTCTCCCTTGCTTGTTGTTTTTCTTTAAGAATTTTATTGAGCTGCTTTGTATTTCTTCTGATTATGGAATAAATAATTGCCCAAATCACCAAGTAAGCAACAATAAAAATTCCGGTAAAAACTAAAAGCGGTGTCAATCCCCCTTCAAGCCAATCATTGAGAATATAAGTGACTAAATAGCTGACATATAAGACAACGCCATGAATAAGAATTGCAATCATCAAGGGCAATCGTTCAATTTGATAAACAGCATTCATACCGCCTGCAATAAAGCTGAGTAAGGT
>JAZRTO010000079.1:0-7195 GCA_045652065.1 Acutalibacteraceae bacterium | reverse complement strand
AAAAAATAAACAGCCGCACGAGAGCGGCTGCTTGAAATAGTAATGCGATGTCAAACCTCTGTGCCGACTTTTAGTCGGCGAGCCAGCAGGCGGCCCTTATAGGGCCTGTGCAAACCACCAGTTCAACTGGTGGTTATGATTCAGTCTATATTTTGGTATCAGATTTTTATGCCCAATTCCTTGATTTTATCCTGAAGCTTCAGAAAATCTTCAAGACACTCGCCCTTTTTTCTGGGATCCCGGAGAAGTGCTGCGGGATGGAATGTGCCCATCATCAGAGTTCCGTTTTTATCATAGAATATGCCGTGATCCTTTGTGACTCTGAAGTCGGGAGAAATAAGGCGTTGAGCCGAAATTCTGCCGACGCATACGATAATTTTCGGGCGCATAATATGCACGAGATTGCGAAGCCATCCGATACAGACATCCATTTCCTCGGGCTTCGGATCACGGTTTTTCGGAGGACGGCATTTAAGCATATTCGCAATATAGATATTTTCTTTTCTGTCAAGTCCTATTCCGCCGAGATATAAGTCAAGAAGCTTTCCGCCTCTTCCTACAAAGGGTTCTCCCTGAAGGTCCTCATTTTCACCGGGGGCTTCACCGATAAAAAGTATTTCTGCATTTTCGTTTCCAACTCCGAATACTACATTGTTGCGAGTTTCGCAAAGAGAACATTTTCTGCATTCCTTGCAGGCTGTCTTCAGCTCTTCCATTGTGTTGATCATATTTTTCCTCCCGAGTGCACCTTAATATCTAAATATAGTGGTTGAAGTTCAGCATTTATGCAATCTGTCCAATATATTCGATGAGAGTAATGTTTTAAAGTATTGTTTTTCCAATTGACATGGAATAGGAGATATTGTAAAATATCGAAGGTTTTACTTAACTGTTTATTTCAGTATTTTTATATCAGAAATTATTATACAGTATGTGGGAAAATATGTCAATTACACAGAATATTTGCAGTAAAAATTCTTTTGTAACCTATTGACATACTTAGTTTACTATTGTATAATACCCGTGTACCTTTTAATTAAGAAAGGTACAATTGTGTGTATATTTTGAGTTGCAATGCTCTGAATATAGAAAATATTAAAAAGGAAGGTCCTTAAAAATGAAAATTGCAAAAAAAGTGCTTGCAGTTGTTATGGCTGTAGCAATGATCGCTTGCTTTGCAGCAATGGCTTTCGCTGCTGAAGGAAAGATCACTTTCAAGGCCGGTGAAGTTGTTGACGGTAAGGTTAAGGTTCAGGCTGTTGCTAAGAACTATGCTGACTTAAAGTCTGCTGACTGGGTTCTTACATATGACGTTAAGTCTCTTAAGCTTGTTGAGCCTACTGCTACAAACCCTGCTAATGGTATTGGTGATCTTACTCAGATTGCTAATGATCCCATCGCTATGGCAGCGCTTAATAATCAGCTTCTTGCTGCTTATAACGCAAATGTTGCAGGTGAAGTTCAGATTGGTTTCGCATTCCAGGAATCTCTCGGTACAGATGACGATGTAGTTCTCTTTACTGCTGAGTTTGAAGTTCTTAAGGGTGCAAAGACTGCAGCTGTTAAGCTTGCTGAAAAGAGCGGTAAGGCTGTTGCTGACATTGACCTTGTTGCTAAGGAAGATGCAAAGCCTGTAGAGACCACAAAGGCTCCTGAAGCTACAAAGGCTCCCGAGGCTACAAAGGCTCCTGAGGCTACAAAGGCTCCTGAGGCTACAAAGGCTCCTGAGGCTACAAAGGTTCCCGAGACCACAAAGGCTCCTGAGACCACAAAGGCTCCCGAGACTACAAAGGCTCCCGAGACTACAAAGGCTCCCGAGACTACAAAGGCTCCTGAGACAACAAAGGCTCCCGCAGAGGCTACAACAGCTCCCGGCAAGACCGAAGGCCCCAACACAGGTGACACAGGTATCCTTGCAATTGCTGCAGGTTTAGTAGCAGTTTCCGGTGCTGCATTTGTAGTTACTAAGAAAAGAAAATAATTTATTAATAATTAAAGCATTTTTGCAGTTTTAATTAGGGTTTATAGGAGTTGGCCGTAAGGGTCAACTCCTTTTTCCTGTTTAAGTATTAAAAATCCGGAATATGGCAAAATGCTGCCGTCTGCAAATAATCGCTGAGATTGCGTTCAGCAGAGATAGCTCTGATAAAAAGAATAAGCACAAAGCTGCATTTTACGGTAGCTTTGTGCTTTATTATTGTTTTGGTGATTATCTGTCAGATAGAACTGCGAAGCTCTCAGCAGGGACAATTACACCACCGCCAAATCTGGCACCTCCGAAGATAGTTATCATTTCCGTCATATCATCATTAAGACGGTATGTGATGGGCTCCGGGTTTTTGTTTGCAATAACAAAAATGCGTTTGGTGCCTTCCTTGTATCTTACATATGCAACACAGCCCAGTGTTGCGGACACGGGATAAAATCCGCCATCTTTAAGGACGTTATAATTTCTCCGAAGCTGTGCCAATTCTTTCGTAAAGTTCAGAATTTCCGTGTTTTCGTTTCCCCAAGGGAAGCAGCCGCGGTTAAAGGGGTCTTTACAGCCCGTAAGACCTGCTTCATCACCGTAGTATATACTCGGTACGCCCGGCAATGTAAAATTCAATACAAGTGCTGTTTTGAGGAGCTTTATGCCTCTTTTTAATGCATCAGGTGTAATTGTGATATTAGACTGCATTTCGCGGGACTTTCCTTCACAGGAAATCCCTGAAAGGAGAGTAAGTATTCTCTCTGTGTCATGAGTGCCAAGGTGATTCATAAGACAATGCAGTGCTTCTGCAGGATAATGCTGAGTGATATTGAAAACCGAGTGCATAAATTTTTCAGCATTTGCGGTCAGCAGAAAGCTGATGATTGCATCACGGAAGGGGTAATTCATAACGGAGTCAAGTTGTTCGCCCGAAAGAAACCGTCTTCTGCCACCGTGGCTGATTTTATTGGTGGCATCCTCCCAGACCTCTCCCAAAAGGTAGTTGTCTTCACCGTTTCTTTTAACTGCAAGTCGGATTTTATCAAGAAATTCATCGGGTAATTCATCTGCCACATCAAGTCTTACACCTTTTGCGCCAAGACTTAACCAGTAATCAATTACACCGTCTTTTTCCGTGATATAACGGGAAAAGGACTCATTGTTTTCCTGTGTTTCAGGAAGAGTATCAATTCCCCACCAGCTGTCATAATCATCCTTTGTCTTGCCGAATTTATACCAGCTGCGGAAAGGGGAGTCTTCATTATGATACGCACCGCTGCTGCCGTATCTGCCGTATTTGTCAAAGTAAATGCTGTCAGCTCCCGTGTGGCTGTAAACACCGTCAATGATGATATTTATGCCCATTTCAGCGGCTTTTCTGCAAAGAGAAGAGAAATCCTCTGTGCTGCCAAGTAACACATCAGGCTTCATATAATCAGCCGTATCGTAACGGTGGTTTGAGTGCGCGGACGCGATGGGATTAAGGTAGATGCAATTTACACCGAGAGAAGCAATATAAGGGAGCTTTTCCTCAATACCCTTAAAATCGCCGCAGAAATAGTCATTATTACGGATGATTCCTTCGCTGTCGGGACGGTATTCGGGTGTATTCCCCCAATCTGTTCGGATAACTCTGTCGGCAGGTATATCTGATTTCATATCTCCCGAAAAACAGAAGCGGTCAGGAAAAATCTGATAAATGATGCCGCCCTTTATCCAGTCCGGAGTTCTGAAATCGGGAGAATATACGGTAAGCTGCCATTTTTCTTTTTGACCGATTTCCGCCAGATGGCTTTTATCGGTACAGCCGATCTCGGTTTTTCCCCAGGAGGTCTCATACTGAAAACGGTAGAAAAGAAGAGCGGGGGAGTCAAGATATATTTTTGTCTGCCACCATTCCTCAATGCCGTCGGTGTTATCCCAGGTCATATTGATAAATCTGTCAGGCTTATTATCCTCTGAGATGATAAGTCTGCAGGCGGTAACGCCGAAATCACGCGGCAAAACAACCCGGAGCCACAGGTCATTACCTGCAGCTACAGCCCCGTTTATTGATTTGTGCCAAGGCTTTGTAGGGTCAAAGGGACAGCGCATAAAATACATCTCCAAAATAAATATAAATAAATTTTAATGCAATTAATAAAAAAATGCAATACGGAAATTACGCATTGCATTTTTCAGAATCAGAAAAAACTTTTATTTCTTTTCTTCAGCCTTTACTGTGTGCCATATATCTCTTGCATAGTCGTTTATTGAACGGTCGGCGGCGAAAATACCTGCTCCTGCAATATTCTGAAGGGACATTCTGTTGAATACAGCCTTGTTGTTGAAAAGCTCTTCAGCCTTCTGCTGAGCAAGTGTGTAGTCAGCAAAGTCAGCAAGCACCATATAGGGGTCGTGTGACTTTATTGTCTGTCCGATTTCGGGGAAGGATTTTCCGCTGATGAGGTTCGAATTTATGAAATCAAGAGTTCTGCGGATTCTGGGATTGTTGTGGTAGAAGTTTTCAGGGATATAGCCTGCCTTTTTCAGCTCATTTACTTCAGGTGTCTTCATACCGAAGAGGATGATATTGTCGTCACCTACAGCCTCGTGAATTTCAACGTTTGCACCGTCAAGTGTACCGAGAGTTACCGCACCGTTTATCATAAACTTCATATTACCTGTACCTGATGCTTCAGTACCTGCAAGTGAAATCTGTTCGCTGATATCTGCAGAGGGAATAAGAAGCTCTGCTTTTGTAACATTGTAATCTTCAACGAAAACGACCTTAAGGTATTTGTTGGCAACGGGGTCGGAATTTATCATATCGGCAAGTGCTGTAATGAAGCTGATAATTTTCTTTGCCATATAATATCCGGGAGCAGCCTTTGCACCGAAGATGTATGTGTGAGGAGTATAATTTCCGTTGGGATTTTCCTTTATTTCGAGATATTTGCTTAAAATATGAAGGGCATTCATTTCCTGACGCTTGTACTCGTGAAGTCTCTTTACCTGAATATCGAATACAGAATCAGTGTCAAGCTTTACACCTGTTGTTTTGTAAATATAGTCTGCAAAACGCTTCTTATTATTACTCTTAATTTTTCCGAGCTTTTTAAGAACAGCCTTATCATCGCTGAATGCTCTGAATTTTTCAAGCTCTGCACCGTTTACAATAAAGCCGTCGCCGATAGTATCGCAAAGAAGCGAGGTCAGCTCGGGGTTTGCCTGACAAAGCCAACGTCTGTGGGCAATACCGTTTGTAACATTTGTGAACTTTTCGGGCGTGAGTCTGTAGTAATCGTTAAAGACTGTATCCTTAAGAATCTGTGAATGAAGTGCAGAAACACCGTTAACGCTGTGGCAGGCAGCAACACAGAGGTTAGCCATTTTAACGGCACCGCCGGAGATTACAGCGGTTCTTTCAACATAATCTGCATCGTGTGTGCATTCCCATACATAAGCTCTGAAGCGGTTGTCAATTTCCTTTATAATCTGATAAATTCTGGGAAGAAGACGGATAACAAGCTCCTCGCTCCAGCACTCAAGTGCCTCAGCCATAACAGTATGGTTTGTATAAGCTACTGTTGATGTTACGATTCTCCATGCATCGTCCCAGCCGTAACCGCACTCGTCGAGAAGTATTCTCATAATTTCGGGAATAACAAGAGTAGGATGAGTGTCATTGATATGAATAGCCATTTTTTCGGGCATATTGTCAATGCTGCCGTATTCTCTTAAATGTCTTCTCATTATATCCTGAATTGAAGCGGATACAAGGAAGTACTGCTGCTTGAGACGAAGGCTCTTTCCCTCGGGATGATTGTCAGAGGGATAAAGCACCTTGCTGATGGTGGAAGCCATTGCATTTCTTTCTATAGCCTTAAGATGCTGACCCTCGTTGAAAAGGTGCATATCAAAGCCTGTGCCCTCACTTGACCACAGTCTTAATACGCTGACACCTCTGCCGTCCTTACCTGCAACAAACATATCATAGGGAACAGCCTTGATTGTGTAGGGATCAACAATTTCAACCTGATGTCTGCCTTCATTCCAGCTGTCAACGACCTTACCCTCAAAGTTGATATATACGGAGCTTTCCTCTCTCTTCTGAAGCCACACATCACCGCCGGGAAGCCATTCATCGGGAAGCTCGGTCTGCCAGCCTTCTATCAGCTTCTGTCTGAAAATACCGAACTCATAAAGAATTGAATATCCTCTTGCAGGATAACCGGATGTTGCAAGTCCGTCAAGATAACAGGCTGCAAGACGGCCGAGACCGCCGTTTCCGAGACCTGCATCGGGCTCGCAATCGTAAAGTGTTTCAAGTTTTACATCGTAGTTTTTAAGAACTTTTTCAAATGTTTTTGTTAAATTGAGATTGAAAAGGTTATTCTTAAGGGAACGACCCATAAGGAATTCCATTGAAAGATAATAAATTCTCTTGGCACCTGCCTTGTCGCTTCTTTTATTAAAGTCGGCTCGGTCTTTTGCCATAATGTCAACAAGAATGAGTGCTACAGCTCTGTAGAACTGTTCATAGGTAGCTTCCTTGGGGGAAACACCGAAAAAATGAAGAAGCTTATTCTCTAAAAGAGTCTTTGCTTGTGCTTCTGTGAGTGCGTTTTTCATACAAAACCTCCAAAATGTTTCAAAAAAAGGGTAAAAATATATTACTTTTTAGTTATTTTACACTATTTTTAGTGAAATTTCAATACCTAACAAGAAAAGATTGATTTATTTTAATAATAATTTGACTTATTCTTTTTAATATAGTATTATATTATACGTGAAAATATATGTGAAAAATATTACGGAGGTGCGGATGAAGGATTTTTTAAGAAGAACCTGGGCGCAGATTAATCTTGATGCCATCGAAAATAATATATTCCAGATAAAAAGTCTGTTAAAGCCGGGCTGTCTTCTCTGTGCCACCGTTAAGGCTGACTGCTACGGACACGGATATGCATTTACCGCATCCGCTATGAGTGATGCGGGGGCAGATTGGTTTTCTGTTTCAAATCTTGCCGAGGCTCTGCAGCTCAGACGCGCAGGAATTACAAAGCCCGTGTTAATCCTCGGTTATACACCTCCCGAAAATGTGAAGGAGCTTGTATATAACGATATTTCTCAGGCTGTTTTTTCACTTGATTATGCAAAATCCCTTTCATATTATGCAGAGCGTGATAATGTTACCGTCAATGCCCACATAAAGGTTGATACGGGAATGTCAAGAATCGG
>JAZRTO010000078.1:0-64703 GCA_045652065.1 Acutalibacteraceae bacterium | reverse complement strand
CGGGCTTGACATGCAAGTGGTCGGTGGTTCAAGTCCACTTGTCTTCACCAAAAAATCCAAGTCGAGACACTTGCATTTTTTTATCCATTGCGAAGCAATGGTATATCATCAGTCTGTCGGCTAATGATATACATACTGACGCGTGATGATATACCAAACCTGTGGCTTGGATAAAAAAAGACGATTCCGAAGAATCGTCTTTTTTTGGTATGAACTATAACAACGGATTTGTTGCATAAAATGAAATCGTTCGTATCTCTCACGTTGAAATCCTCACGATGTTCAGATGAGATCTTCAGCCTATGGCTTCAGATGAAATTAAATCCGTTAAATCTTCCGACGAAGTCGGATTTCATCACGAAGTGATTTCATCCATTGAAAATGGATTTATTTCGACA
Organism: Acutalibacteraceae bacterium; assembly: GCA_045652065.1. GTDB lineage: Bacteria > Bacillota > Clostridia > Oscillospirales > Acutalibacteraceae > RUG806. Next base: position 64,305 of record JAZRTO010000078.1, on the reverse strand, counting down.
GAATGACGGATATAATTGAAAAAAGCACCGCCATTGCGATGCTTTTTTCTGGTGGGAGAAGGTGGATTCGAACCACCGAAGTCGTTGACAACAGATTTACAGTCTGCCCCCTTTGGCCGCTCGGGAATTCTCCCACATATAAAAATGGAGCTGGTGGACGGACTCGAACCCCCGACCTGCTGATTACAAATCAGCTGCTCTACCAACTGAGCTACACCAGCGTGTTCTCTTGAAGAACGCTTAATAAATATATCACAAGAAATTGAATATGTCAATAGTTTTTTTGAGATTTTTAAAATTTTTTGACGAAAGTAAAATTACCCGTGCAGATTCCAATTTCGGTCGCAATTTGTATAATGCTTTCATTGATAATGCGAGCTTATTTTGATGAATGGTGTTGTAATGAAAAATCCCATTTGTTATAATTATCCTGATGAGATTTTACTGAATTTTTATGGGAGTATTTTATGTATAAGATTGCCGTGCCTGTTACAAATGAAAATGTTACCCGCTGTACCCCTGAAAAGGTTTATTCAGAGATAAAAAAGTTCAATCCCCACAGAGTTTTTATCTCTATTGGAGAATATGAACTCGATCCCGTAAAGAGAGAAAAGGCCCTTTCGGAGCTTCGTGTGAATTGCGAATTTTTTAAAAGCAAGGGCTACGAGGTAGGTGTATGGATATGGGCATTTATGTTGAAAAACAGTCCCTTTACCTGTATGAAAAGCCTGAAAGGTGTCGATTATGCTGATAATATGTGTCCGCTGGATGAGGATTTTCTTGATCTTGCCGCTTCGTATGCCCGTGATATGGCAAGGTCAGGTGTTGATATTATAATGTACGATGATGATTTACGCTACGGCTTTTTAGGCGAAAGTCCTGCCTGTGTGTGTAAAAACCATATAAAGAAAATAAGTGAAATTGTAGGAGAAACGGTAACTCCTGATTTTATAAATGAAAAGGTACACCTCGGCAGAAAGAATAAATATCGAGATGCATATATAAAGGCAAACGGTGATGCCTTCAGAAGCTTTGCAAAGAGGATGAGTGATGCTGCCCATGAGATAAATCCCCGTATCCGTATGGGAGCTTGTGCCTGTCTTAATTCCTGGGATATTGACGGAGTGTCTGCTGAGGAGCTTGCCCGTATTTTTGCAGGAAAAAATAAGCCTTTCTTCCGTCTTATCGGTGCGCCTTACTGGGCAGCACTTAAGTGTTGGGGAATATCCCTGCAGGACTGCATCGAGCTTTCAAGAATGGAATGTGCCTGGACAGAAGATAAAAATATTGAGATTTTTTCCGAGGGGGACGTGTATCCCCGACCCCGTACCCTTGTACCGGCATCTTTTCTTGAGGGCTTTGATACGGCACTGCGGGCTGCAGGGTGTACAGACGGTATACTGAAATACGGGATGGACTATGTATCTGATGCTGAGTATGAAACGGGATACGGAAAATTCCACCTTAAAAATCTCGGACTTTATGAAGAAATTAAAAAGTATTTTTCAGATAAAGAATCTATAGGGGTAAGAGTTTATGAGACTCCTGCCAAGCTTTCCGAGGCTGTATTCACGGAAGAAGAAAGCATTGATAATATGTTTTTCTCTCTTGCCGCAAGAACACTCAGCTACAACACCATACCCACGGTATATGAGGGCAAGGGGATAACGGGTGCTGCATTCGGAGAAAATGCAAGACATCTGTCCGAGGATGCATTCGGCAAGGGACTTATTCTGGATATAAAGGCGGCTGTTATTCTTAAGGAAAAGGGAATTGATACGGGAATTTCCCGGTGCGGAGAAAAAACCGTTTCGGGCGCATTTGAAATATTCTCAGACAACGGTAACCGCATAAGTGCAATGGCTGCAAATATTTACAATATCACTCTTTGTGACGCTGCAGAGATTCTCAGCTTTACGGAGAAAGACGGAAAAGCTATTCCTATGTCATACTTTTATGAAAATGACAAAGGACAGAAGTTTCTTGTGCTGAATGTTATTCCCGATATAAATAATCCCAATATTTTACGCCATTATGAAAGAAACAGACAGTACCGTGAAAGTATTTACCGTCTGTCAGGCGAAAGGCTTCCTGCCGAAATCGGAGGTCATCCTGCCCTTTATATTCAATGTAAAAAAGGCGAGTCGGGTCTTGCGGTGGGACTTTGGAACTTTTTTGCTGATACCGTGTATGAGCCTGAAATAATTCTGGATGGAGATTATACTGAAATAGAATTCATCAACTGCACGGGTTCTCTTTCAGGAAATACCGTAAAATTAAGCGATATAGCCCCCTTTGGCTTTGCAGGTTTTGCTGTAAAATAACCGAACTGTTTAAATTGTGAATATTGCAACGGAACATATAAACGGACAAACTACTTTTTAGTAGTTTGCCCGTTTTTGCTTAATAGGATTGATGTTAACATACAACATCAACTATATTTCTTATTATTTCTTTTAGCTTATATATTTTTTCTTCGGGGATATCTTCAGGAAGCATTACTGTTAATTGCAACGGATTATTATTTATATCTCCTTTTATAAGATAATCGATATTTACATTAAAAATTGTACTCAAATTGATAAGATTCTCGATTGACAGACCGGAATTTCCGCGTTCAACCTCACTTAAATGTTTCACTGAAATGCCCAGCTTTTCTGCCAGCATCTCCTGAGTAAGTTTTATTTCCTTCCTTTTTTCGTGTATGCGGAGTCCCATTTCCGCTTTATAATCATGCATTATATCACCTAACCTATGTTGTTTAGTTTATCACAACATATTACCCGCAAAAACAAGGTAATATGTGTTGACAAAATAAACCTTTTATGTTAAGTTTTAATTGTATCTGAACAAAATTGCAGATAAATATATAAACGGAGATGAAAACTGATGGCAAATATCAAAAAAATACTTTCCTGTTTACTTGTTGCCGCATTGCTGCTTTCTGCAATGCCCCTGGTTTCAGTGAATCTTTCTACAGCTTTTTCTGCATTTGCGGCAGAGCGTGAAGCTGTTGACGGCGGAAAAGTAAACGAAAATATTTCCTGGACTGTGTATTCTGACGGAACACTTACAGTTTCAGGTGAAGGTGATATGCCTGATTTTGTGACAGACGAGTATCAGGATGAACTGGATCCTGAAGGTTTGCCCGAATGGTATAAGCACAGAGACATTATTACATATGTTGTGGTGGAAGAAGGTATAAGCTCAATAGGCGACAGGGCATTTGCATTCTTATATAATGTAAAAAATGTATCATTGTCCGAAGGAATTACGGAAATAGGTAAAGACAGCTTTGCTTTAATGATAAATTTGAAGGAAGTTGAGCTTCCTTCGACAGTTAAGATTATTGGTCATGAGGCATTTGCATACGATTTTGCCCTTAAAAAAATCAATCTGCCCGAGGGACTTGAAACCATCGGAACTGGAGCGTTTGAAGCTTGTTTTTCTCTGGAGGAGCTTATAGTTCCAGGTACGGTGAAAAACTTTAGTCCCATGTCAATGTTGTATACATTTTCGCTGAAAAAATTTGTTATGAACGAGGGCTCAAATTTCGAATATCGCGGTGACGATATTGTTGCAGAAGAAGAGATGGTTTTTGCGGGATTGTTTTCCCTTGAATATTTATCAATCCCGTCAACCGTTACAACTGAAGGAACGGTGTCATTACATGCGCCCTTCCTTAAAGAGCTGCGTAATGCATCAATGAGATTTGCTGTAAAGAATCCTGTATCTGTAAAATCAACAAGCAGTGCCGAATATCAGATTAATATGATGTTATTTGACAGTATTTACAGCATGGTATCTTCATTTATTGATGACGAAATTGACGGAATGATGATATATGAAGATTTCGATATGGATGAATTTATGTATGAAATTTGCGGGTTTGACTTTTCTTTGATAGAGTCTTTTGTGGATACAGGAGCTGTTGACCGCGAAGAAATGATTGAGATATTAAGCATTGTTGCCGGACGTGAAGATACCCCCTTTTCATCGTATACGGAAGCTCAGCTTGATATCAGTTTCTCCGAAGAAATAAATAGTATGTTGACAGGAGTGCCTTATGTAAGCAACACGATGGTTTACTGCTATGATAATTCTGCGCAGCATGATGTGTTAAAGGATGGCAAAGGCGCCTATTCCCGTCATATTCTTCTTGATGATAACAAGGAATGCTCCGACGAATTAGTGCTTGAGGGCACTTATACAAAGGAAGACAATGAAGATTATTATTTTTCATACAGAATTGATACTGCCACAAGAACCCTTATTCTTGACGGTTACGGAGATATGCCGTCGTGGTCACATCCTTATGATGAGGAAATAGGAACATCTACATCTTATCCCCCATGGGTAAATTGCTCTCATTTATATGATACGATAATTTTTGCCGAGGGAAGCAATATTACTTCAATAAGCGAGTTTGCATTTGTATGCTCGGATGCCACGGATATTTATATTCCTTCAAGTGTGCAGGATATTGCAAACGGAGCATTTTTTTCCTGTAAGGGTATAAGAGTGCATATTGCCGAGGGTTGTAATTTTAATCTTACGGCTTTCTCAATGGATTATACAGACAGCGTAACTGAATATATTGTAGATGAGAATAACACACGTTACTTCAGCTATGATGGTGCTTTATATTTCAGACAAGACTTCGATCTTGATAATGGTTTTGTGAATGGGACAGAAATATCTGCAATTCTTCCCGGTCCGATGTTGCTGAATGTTCCTAATAAGCGAACCGAAGTGACAATAATGGACGGAACTAAAACAATAGGCATGTATGCTTTTGCTTACTCGGATGTTGAAGAAATTAATCTTCCTGACTCGGTTGAGTATTATATGCCTTATGCTGCCATGTATTGTATGAACTTAAAATCTTTAAATTTGAATTCAGCAAAGGATTTGTCAAAATTAGTTCCGGGCATGTGGGCGCATAGCTTTTTTGTTTATTGTTATTCCCCTTTTATTGATAAAGTAAGTGTAACCGAGGAAAATGAAGCCTTCTTCATTCACGAAAGCGGTGCTGTGTTAAGTAAGGACAAAAAGGTGCTTCATTATTATCCGGAGGGAATACCCAAGGCGGAATTCGCTATTCCCGAAGGTGTTGAGTCAGCAGGCGTATTTGCTTTAGGAGTGAATGAGTATGTTAAATCTCTTGTGATTCCGGCTTCAATGAAGGTTTTATCTGAAGTTAACTGTTTTTTCCTGAACAAGCTGACTGTATTAAACCCTGAGCTTGAAATTGAGGGTGATTTGTGGTTAAATCCTTGGACTGTTATTTACGGTTACCCCGGTTCAACGGCAGAAGCCTATGCTGCAGAGTACGGACATGAATTTGTGCCCATTTCCGGCTGTGTTCACTCCGGCGGTACGGCAACCTGTGAAAGCCTTGCGGTTTGTGATTTGTGCGGACAGGAATACGGCACATTGGGAGACCATATCCCGGAAAGCTACACGGAAAATGAAAGCTGTACCGTAAACGGCTACACTATGACCTACTGTGCAGTTTGCTTCGAAGAGCTTGATTTTGAAGTTATTGAAGCAAAGCATCTGTGGCCTGAAAATTATACGGTAATTACCTCTGCTACCTGCACACAAGAGGGGCTGGAAAAACGTACCTGTCAGAGATGTCCCGAAGAAGACAACCGTGTGATACCTGTGGCTGAACACGATTACAACGATGAGTTTACAGTGGATATTGCATCTACTTGTACCGAAAACGGAAGCATGTCCCGACATTGTAAGAATTGCAGTACTGTTACAGATGTAACGGAAATTACTGCCCCCGGACACTCCTTTAGTGAATGGACCACTGTAAAAGAAGCTACTTTCACCGAGAAAGGTCTTAAGGAGAGAATTTGCATTACTTGTCTGTATACTGAAACAGAAGATATACCGGTTCTTGAGCACAAGACTTATGAAGATAAGGATTCCGGTGTAAAGGTTACTGTCGGAAAGGATGCTTATAACAGCAACGATATTCAGGTTGATATTAAAGAGGTATTTGACGGAAGCCATTATCTCATTCCCGGCTTCTCAAATCAGAAGGCTTGGGATATTACAACATTAATCGGCGGAGAAGAAACTCAGCCTGCAGCTCCGGTTTATGTGCAGATTCCGCTGCCGGAAGACTTCAACGCAAAAAAGGTAGTTGTATATCATATCAACTCACAGACAGGTGAGAGAGAAAAAGTAGCAACAGAAGTGATAGACGGATATGTATGCTTCTATGCCGCATCATTCAGCGTTTACATAATTGTTGATGAAAGCAGTGTAACGGAAGGCGATATTCCGGTTGATTGCGGACATATTTGCCATAATAAAGGATTTTTTGTTATTTTCTGGAAAATAATTCAGTTCTTCAGTAAGCTTTTCAATATAAATCCTGTATGTGAATGCGGAGCAGCACACTATTGATGTAAAATAATTAACAGAGCGGACAGAATTTTTGGTTCTGTCCGCTCTGTAAGTTAGTTGCTGGTTATGTGTATGATAAAATAAGAGTATTTACTAACAGCTTTGTTGTTGATACAAGGGAATCTATATTGAAATTTGCATATGAGTCATCCGTAGTATGTATCTGAGAGGGTGCTGCAAGGCCGTAATCTGCATAGGGTGAGCGGTTGTGGTCAACCTCTCTCCAGGAAAGGGTTGCTGCAGGAATGCCTACCCTTTCAAATGGAATGATATCATTAAGTCCTGCTGCAACGGTGGAGTAATATTTCTCCTCACCGATGTCTCCTGTGAATTTTTTTGCAATATCAACAGCTTTACTTACACTGTTGCTTTCTGTTACATCAATGTAATTGGAGTTTGTGCTGACGCAGAGCGATTTTCCGCCCCCAAGCTTGGAGTTACCTGCCATATCGACATTTAAGACCGTAAGTCGGCTCTTTTCATCCTCGGAAAGGCATGAAAGGTAGTGGTATGCTCCGAAATAACCCATTTCCTCTGCAGAAAAGATAGCTACGCGCAGTTCTTTTTCAAAGCTTACGGCATATTTTTTTAACAGTTTTACCGTATGAAGAACTGCGGCAACACCCGAGGCGTTGTCTATTGCCCCTTCAGAGCCGTGCCAGTTATCATAGTGAGTGCAAATAAGAAGGATTTCACTGTCGGGTTTACTTTCTGTGAGAGTTGCAGTTATATTCTGAGTTTTTACATCGTTATAGGTGAAATACTGCATCTCAGGGGCAAAGCCTGCTTCCTTTAGTTCATTAAAAATGTAATCCGCGGCTTTTTTGTTTGTTTCAGGAAAAAAAACGGAACGTGAGCCCATACCGCAAAGTTCTTTCATTAATCTGTCCAGCTCTTTTTTTGAAACCTTTGAGGATACCTTTTTTGCAACATCCTCTGCAACCTCAGGGTCAAGTGCTGTGCGGTCAAGCCCTACTGAAAGTCTCAGGGTATATCTTGCATCTTCTGCTGTTATTTTTTCATTATAGTCTGCATCGAAGATATACTGCATAAGCCGTGAGGGCTTTTCAAGACCTACCGTGCAGCGGATAATGAGTCTTGCATCCTTTGCTGTTATTTTTCCGTCCATATCCGCATCGCCTCTGCGGGGAATTATAGTCCCTACTGCTGAGGTGGTTATTGCACTGAACAGAATAAACACTGCTGCAAGGAGTGTTGAAACTATTTTTTTCATGTTAATTTCTCTTTCTCACAACGAATATGGGATAAGTATATCACATGAATGCCAAGAAATCAATCAAGAAGAAAAGAAAAAGTTACTTAATCAGCTTTAAGAAAGGTTTTTTTGTTGATTTTGAAAAATCTATATGCTATACTTTATTATGTATAAATATTTAAACGAAAAGAGTGTTAAAATGAATACAAAAGCTTTTGAAACCTATGAATCCGATGTCCGTTCATATTGCCGCAGCTTTCCTGCTGTTTTTACAAAGGCAAAGGGCTCCGTTATGACAGATGAGGATGGAAAGGAATATATAGATTTCTTTGCAGGTGCAGGTGCTCTCAACTACGGTCATAATCCTGACTCCATGGTTGATAAGATGGTGGAATATCTTAAGAATGACGGTATCGTGCATTCAATGGATATGTACACTGCTCCCAAGAGAGATTTTATTGAATATTTTCAGGAAAACATCTTAAAGGCAAGAGGCTTTGATTATAAAATTCAGTTTGCAGGTCCTACCGGTACAAATGCTGTTGAAGCAGCACTTAAGCTTGCAAGAAAGAACAAGGGCAGAGAAAACATTTTTGCATTTATGGGTGCATTCCACGGAATGACTCTCGGTGCTCTTTCTCTTACAACAGATGCTTCTTCCCGTCAGGGTGCAGGTCAGTGTCTCGGAAATGTTACACATATTCCGGCTCCCTATATGTTCGGCGGATTTGATTCCATTGGTTATATGGAAACAATTCTTACAGACGATCATTCGGGCATTGAAAAGCCCGCTGCCGTTATTCTTGAATGTGTTCAGGCTGATGGCGGTATATATACATTTGATGCAGATTTTCTCAAGGCATTAAGAGAGCTTTGCACTAAGCACGATATTCTTCTTATTGCTGATGAAATTCAGGTAGGTAATGCAAGAACCGGTACTTTCTTCTCTTTTGAAAAGGCAGGTATTATTCCCGATATTGTAACTCTTTCAAAGTCAATCGGCGGCTGCGGTATGCCTCTTGCTCTTGTTCTTTTCAAGAGAGAGCTTGATATATGGACTCCCGGTGAGCATACGGGTACCTTCCGCGGAAATCAGCTGTCTCTCATTGCAGGTAAGGAAGGCCTTCGCAAGATTGTTGAAGAAAATATTGAAGCAGAGGTTATCAGAAAAGGTCAGCTTGTTGCCGACTTCCTCACAAAGGAAATACTTCCTCTTGATGAGAGAATTTCTTTCAGAGGTACAGGTCTTATCTGGGGTGTGGATTTTTCAAAGTTCACAGAGGATATGACAAAGCCTCTTATTGCAGAATGCTTCAAGGGCGGTCTTATAGTTGAAAGAGTAGGCAGAGATAACAATGTGCTCAAGCTTATGCCTCCCCTTGTAATTGAAGATGAAAATCTTCTTAAGGGACTTGAAATTCTCAAGGAAAGTGTAAAAGCAATACTTTAATTAAAATGTGCTGCAGGGATTTCCCCTGCAGCTGTTGTTGAATAAAGGACAGATGTTCATATGAAGAAAATAAGATTTTTAATTGCTCTTATAATGGCAAAGCTTGCAAGATTTTTACTGAAGTGCCTTGGCAGAAATGCAACTTATCTGCCGGGTGAGGTTGCCCTTAAAATCTCAAAGGATTTTTTGGGACATCTGACACTTCCCGAAACGGTAATCTGTGTTACGGGTACAAACGGAAAAACAACGGTAAGCAATCTTTTAACCTCAATTCTTACCAAAAACGGTTATTCCGTTACAAATAATTCTTTTGGTTCAAATGTGCAGGCAGGTGTTGCCGCTGCCCTTTTGGCTGACAGCAGCATTTTCGGAAAATCAAAGAAGGATATTGCTGTACTTGAGGTGGATGAGCGCTCCTCGCTTCTTGTATACCCTTATATCAAGCCCGATTATCTTGTTGTAAATAACATTATGCGTGACTCTATAAAGAGAAATGCACATACGGGCTTTATAAGCTATATTATTTCTTCCGCGCTTCCCGAAAAGACAAAGCTTGTGCTTAACGGCGATGATCTTATTACATCAACTCTTGCTCCTCAGTGTAAGGGCAGAATATATTTCGGGCTTGATGCAGAAAAGCCCGAAATAAGTGAAAAGCCCTTCTTAAGCGACATTGTTTATTGTCCCGACTGCGGTGCGCTTCTTAATAGTGAATATCTCCGTTATAATCATATCGGCAGAATGTATTGTCCCTCCTGCGGAAAGAAAAGCCCTGAAAGAGATTATCTCTGTACAGAGATTGACCGTGAAAATTCGAAATTTACCGTTTCTCTCAAAGGAAAAGAGCATACCTTTAACCTTATAAACGACAATATTGTAAACATATTCAACTTCACGGGTGCCATTGCAATTCTTTCGGAAATTGGTCTTGATATTCAGCAGATTGAAAAGGGATTTTCAGAGTCTGAAATAGTAAAATCACGTTTTGATACAATGAAGGCGGGAAATCTTGACGTAACCTTTATTATGGCAAAGGGACAGAATCCCATAGCCTGTGCAAGATGCTTCAGCTATGCGGCATCTGTTCCTAAGGAAAACAAGCTTCTTCTTATTGATATTGATGACCTGCATGATAATATAGGAGAAAGCGAAAGCACATGCTGGCTTTATGACTGTGATTTTTCATATCTTGCTCACGACAGTATTTCAGGCATCATCTTTACCGGTCCCCGTTGCCGCGACATGTTGCTCCGTGCAGTGCTTGCAGGTGTAAACAAGGAGAAAATTATCCTTGAACCCGATGTAACAAAGGCGGTAAGCCGAATTGATACCGAAAAGTATTCCGATGTTTTCGTACTGTATGAGTTATACCGTCAGCCCGATGCAGACAAAATGAAAATTCAGATTAAGAACTTAGGGGAGGGAACAAAATAATGACAGTTGAAATTCTTTTTCCCGAGGTGTGCGGTCTTTACGGTGATGCGCAGAATTATGAATATCTCAGAAAGAGCCTTCCCGAGGCTGAATTTATTGTAACAGACTTTCTTTCAACGCCTTACTTCTTTGAAAATGACCCCGATATCATCTGTATAGGCTCTATGAGTGAGGAAATGCAGAGAAGGGTTCTTGAAAAATTTATGCCTCATAAGAAGAGAATGAACGAGCTTATTGAAAAAGGAACAGTTATTCTTGCAACGGGTAATTCCGCGGAGCTTTTCTGTGAAAAACTGGAATACATCACGGAAAAGAAAGAAGCAAAGGGACTGGGTGTTTTTCCCTTTACCGTAAAAACCGACCTTTTTAAGAGATATAACGGTAAGGTTTTAGGTGAGTGCGCCGGTATTGAAATAGTTGCCTTCCGTTCACAGTTCAGCTTTATTTACGGAGATAATTCTTCCTGTTATTTCCTTAAAATGATAAGAGGCGACGGAATAAATAAGGAAAGCGGATTTGAAGGTATGAGAAAAAACAACCTTATCTGTACTACCTGTCTGGGACCAATCCTTCCTCTGAATCCGTTGTTTACGGAATATATAATTTCTCTTGCAGGGGGCAATGAAAAGGCTGCCTACAGAGAAGAAGCTATGTCAGCATACGAAAAGAGACTTGAAGAATTCAAGGATCCCAAAGTAAAATTCTGAGATAAAAAAGCCATCGGATTTCCGATGGCTTCATTTTTTTTACTTCAGATCTCTTGCTTTTTTGAGCTTTTCTTCCAGCTCCATAACCGCATCAAGGTCGCCGTCGGAGGCTGCAAGCGAGGCTTCCTTTCTTCTTGCAAGAAGCTCTGCATACATTTGCTCCTTCTTTTTACCGTGAAGGTCATAGAAAAGCATAGGAATAATGCCAAGTGTTCCCGTTGCCGCAGGAACGATGGTAAACATTGCAAAAAGGTAGAACTTAACATAGTCGGGCTGTTCCTCGCCCTTTGTGTAAGCGCCCTGGTCATAACCTACCATCTTTTTGAGAGCAGTTGTTACAACACCGCTGACAGAGCCTGATACTTTAGCTGCAAGACCCTTTGCAACAGATGTCATAGCTTCTGTTCTGTAGCCGTTTTTCCATTCGCAGTAGTCCATTGATTCGTTGTAAAGCTCTGTTCCGATAACAGACATAAGTCCGTAGAATAATGTCCATATAAGCTCCCAGAGAGCCATTGCAAAGAACATTGGAAGCTTCTTTCTGTAAAGACCGCCCTTGAAGGTTTTGGGATTGAAGCCGATGCAGCCGAACAGGAACACGAAAATGTGAAGGAAGTGGCTGATGTTACGGCTTACGATATAGAGAAGACGGCTGGAAAATCTTCTTCTGAACCAGGGAACGAAGGAATATGAAATAGGTGAAAGGGGAGCAGCGGGAAGACCTGCAACAAGTGTCATAGATGCAAAGTGGAGAACGTCTATGTAATAGTCCTGCTTACTTCCCGAAATGCCGAAGTTTGCAAGGAAATCGGAAAGAGTCAGAAGAAGCATTGGCTTGTTGTTTGCAATTGAACGGAGAGAATCTTTTATGCTGGGAGTTTTAACCGACTGCATGATTCTTTCCTTTGAATTCATGAAGAACCAGAAGGACATTGCAGAAGAGATAAGGGTTGTTGCGGCACCCATACCGACAAATGCGCCCATAAGCTGATTTTCATGGGACATTCCGTTCTTGAAAACCTTATTATCAATAAGGTCAAGAAGAATTGTCATTCCGTGTTCGGGAAGCTTTTCACCGAAGAAGCCCGAAGCAAAGTTCGCAAGGGTAATAAGTCTTGTTCGGTCAACAGGATGCGGAGTTATTGTGGCTAGCATGCCTGTTCGAGCAATGCTCTGGAATGTGCCTACACCTTCACGGAGAATTTCAAGTACCAGATAGAAAATGAACTTGCTGACAGACATAGCTGTTGTTCCCTTGAAAAGAATGGGCATAAACCAGTAGAGAAGGGTTGCGATACATCCGGGGACGGCAAGACCTAAAAGATATGGTCTGAATTTACCCCAACGGGTTCTTGTTTTTTCAACAATTGCCGCTGTGAAAATATCATTTATGATATCCCATATACTGTTTACAGATTTTACAACTGTCTGGTAACCAAGGTCAATTTTAACGATGTTGGTGATGAATCTTGTTGAATAGGTGTTGATATTAAGGCTCTGTGCTGCATCCCATAGGACGAAGCCCATAGTTTCTTTTGAGCCTACATAACGCCTGTTTTCATAAACATATCCCATATTTTCATCGGTATAGGTGGTGTTTGCTGTTGTGTTTTCTGCCAAAAAATCATCTCCCTTATCCTTTTACTTTATTTTATCATATAATATTTATTAATTCAATTGAGCTTTTTTTACAAAAAAATATTGCAAGTATTGCCAAAATGAAAATCCGCCTCTCCTGTGAGGGAGAAGCGGATGCTGTGATTATTAAGATTATTTTGTTGCTTTGCTTGCTTTGAGCTTTTCTTCCATTTCTCTGACAGCGTCAAGATTATCTTCGGAAGCAGCTGAGCAAGCCTCTTTACGTCTCTGAAGCAGTTCAGCGTACATTCTTTCCTTCTTCTTGCCGTGAAGATCGTAGAAGAGCATAGGAACGATGCCGAGAGAGCCTGTGATAGAGGGAATGATTGTGAACATTGCGAAGAGGTAGAACTTAACATAGTCAGGCTGCTCTTCACCCTTGGTGTAAGCATTCTGATTGTAGCCTACGAACTTCTTGAGTGCGGTTGTAACAACGCCGCTTACTGCCTGTGAAACCTTAGCAGCAAGACCCTTGGCAACAGAGGTCATAGCTTCTGTTCTGTAACCGTTCTTCCATTCACAGTAGTCCATTGATTCGTTGTAAAGCTCTGTGCCGATAACAGACTTAAGACCGTAGAAGAGAGTCCAGATGAGCTCCCATGTTGCCATTGCAACAAGCATAGCCCACTTGTTTCTGTAAAGACCGCCCTTGAATGTCTTGGGATTGAAGCCGATACAACCGAAGAGGAATACGAATACGTAAAGGATACTGCCTATCTGGTTACTTACAATGTAAAGAAGACGTGAAGAGAATCTTCTTCTGAACCAGGGAACGAATGAGAATGAAACGGGTGAAAGGGGAGCAGCAGGAATACCTGCAAGCATTGTCATTGATGCGAAATGAAGAACATCTATGTAGTAGTCAGACTTACTGCCCGAGATACCGAAGCCGCCGAGGAAGTCGGAAAGCGTCATAAGAAGAACGGGCTTGTTGTTGATAATTGATTTTACGGAATCCTTGATGCTGGGAGTCTGAACAGACTGCATAATTCTTTCCTTTGAATTCATAAAGAACCAGAAGGACATACCTGATGATACGAGAGTTGTAAAACATCCCATTCCGACGAATGCCATAAGGTACTGAGATTCCTTGCCGTTCTTGCCTGCCTTGAAGACGTTGTTGTCAATAAGGTCAAGGATAACAGTCATTATCTGCTCGGGAAGCTTTTCACCGAAGGTACCTGAGGCAAAGTTCGCTATTGTAATCAGTCGCGTTCTGTCTACCGGGTGCGGTGTTATGGTTGCCAGCATACCTGTTCTTGCGATACTCTGGAATGTTCCTACGCCTTCACGGAGAATTTCAAGAAGAATGTAGAAAATAAACTTTGCTAAGGACATTGAGTTTGTACCCGAGAAAAGAATGGGCATAAACCAATAGCAAAGTGTAGCTATACATCCTGGAACCGCAAGACCTAAGAGGTAGGGCCTGAACTTACCCCAACGGGTTCTTGTCTTTTCAACGATTGCTGCCATAAAAATATCATTTACGATATCCCATACACTGTTGATTGCCTTTTGGATGGTCTGGTAACCAAGGTCTATCTTAACGATGTTTGTTATGAATCGTGTGGTGTATGTGTTGATGTTAAGGCTCTGTGCAGCATCCCAGAGCACGAAACCGACAGTTTCCTTAGTGCCGACATAGCGTCTGTTTTCATAGACGTAGCCGAGCTGTTCATCGGTAAACTGCTGAGCGGTGTTGTTTGTGTCTGCCACCGATATCCCTCCAATTTGAATTTGTACCAAATAATAATAACATAATAAATATACTATTTCAAGAACAAGGAAACCAAAAGAGAATTTTGGTAAGTTTTTAACAAAGAAAAGTAATTTTTTTTGTCGGAAAAAAACAATTTAAAAAGGTGTTGACAAACGGCTTTTCTTTTGCTATAATACCCGAGTAAATAAAGCAGACCGGTTGTCTCACCCTGCGAATTCCGTTTTTCAGGGTAAATAGTTCAGTTTTTACGGGCTTATGCTCTTATGCTGTAATTATGTGCGGACAATTTCGGTTGTCCGCATTATTTTTGTATTTTATTTTGGAGGTGCTTGTTTATAGCTACTAAGGAACTTCAGATCAATGAGGAAATCAGAGATAAAGAGGTCAGAGTCATTACCGATGACGGTGAACAGCTGGGTGTTATGTCCGCTGCAGACGCTCTCAAGGCAGCTTCCTACAGAAGCCTTGACCTTGTAAAGATTGCTCCTCAGGCTGTACCCCCCGTATGTAAGATAATGGACTACGGTAAGTACAGATTTGATCAGCAGAAACGTGAAAAAGAAGCAAAGAAGAATCAGAAGGTTATCGAAATCAAGGAAATCCAGCTGACTCTCAACATCGATACTCACGACATTGAAACAAAGGTAAACCACGCAATCCGTTTCCTCAAGGCAGGCAACAAGGTTAAGGTGTCACTTCGTTTCAGAGGCAGAGAAATGGTTCATCCCGAAAGAGGTCTTGAAATTATGCAGTCTTTCGCAGATGCCTGCTCAGAATACGGTAACGTAGAAAAGGCCGCAAAGCTTGAGAATCGTACAATGCTTATGTTCCTTGCTGCAAAAACAGCAAAAAAATAAGGCTTCCATAAAAAATTATCAGGAGGAAAAAACAATGCCTAAAATCAAAACAAACTCCGGCGCAAAGAAGCGTTTTAAGCTTTCAAAGAACGGCAAGCCCATCCGTGCTCATGCCTATAAGTCCCACATCCTTAACAAGAAATCAACAAAGAGAAAGAGAAATCTTCGCAAGACTGCTGTTGCTGACAAGACCAATGTTAAGCAGATCAAGCGTCTTATTCCTTACAAATAAGAAGAAGATTTAACGGAGGTAACTAAGAATGGCACGTATTAAAGGCGCATTAATGACTCGTAAGAGAAGAAATAAGGTTCTCAAGCTCGCTAAGGGCTACTATGGTTCCAAGAGCAAGCTTTTCAAGACTGCTAAGCAGGCTGTTATGAAGAGCGGTAACTATGCTTACATCGGCAGAAAGCAGAAGAAGAGAGATTTCAGAAGACTCTGGATCGCAAGAATTTCTGCAGGTTGCAAGGCTAACGGCATGAACTACTCATCATTCATGAACGGTCTCAAGAAGGCAAACATCAATCTCAACAGAAAGATGCTTTCCGAAATTGCAATTGCAGATCCCGCAGCATTTACAGCTCTTACAGAGCAGGCAAAGGCTGCCCTCAACTAATAGGTTGAAAAAACAAGGAGGAACGATTTGTTCCTCCTTTATCTTTTTTATTCGAGACCTGCAAAGAATTCATCGTAAGCACAGGCATACAGCTTTTTTAATTCAACAATTATACTCGCTTTGATATTTAATTCACCTGCTTCATATTTCGCGTAGGTTGTTCTTCCTATATCGCATCCCCTTCTCTGGAGTTCTGCACAGAGCTTTTCTTGTGATAAGCCGGAAATATTTCTCAGCCTTCTGAGGTTATCACCCATATTAAGGTCACGTCTGATTTTTTGTTCCATAAAAACACTCCTTTTTGACCAATATTGGTTGCAACTATGAGTATTCTATGGTAAAATCAAAGAAAATATTGACCGCAATACTGGTCTATTTTTGGAGGTTTTATGGCTTCGTGTACTTTTTTCGGACATCGGGATTATAATGGGAGTAAAGAGGAACTTATATTTGTTCTGCGAGACCTTATAAGGAATAATAACGTTGATGTGTTTTATGTCGGTAATCAAGGGAATTTTGACAGTGTAATTCTGCAGGTTTTGAGGATATTACAGAAAGAGTTTACTCATATTCGATATTCTGTTGTATTGGCATATCATCCGTCGATAAACAGGTATTCGGAGTTTATCAGTAGTGAAGAAACTTTATTGCCTGAAGAAATTGAAAAAGTTCCGATAAGATTTGCAATAGCAAAAAGAAATGAATGGATGATATCAAAGTCCGATTATGCCGTTGTTTTTGTAAAACACCCGACGGGTGGTGCATCAAAATATAAAGAATTTGCAGAAAGAAAAGGATTAACGGTGATAAATCTTTGTAAACACAACTAATCGGTTTATTATAAATATTTTTATTGTTGACAAAAGCGAAAAAATGCATATAATACCTTGTATAAAGGCAATGATAAAGAGAAGTAGCCGGAAAGAGCAGTTACAGAGAGTGTGCGAGGGTGGAAAGCACATACAACGCTGTCCGGTGAATAACACTTGGGAGCCGCTTGCCCGAAAAGATTCTTAGTAGGGCTGCCGTATTCGTGCGTTAAACGAAAAGCTTTTGATATGAAAGCGTAAGGGGCCTTAATGGCAAGATAGGTGGTACCGCGGGTTACAGTTGCTCGTCCTATATCGGACGGACAACTGTTATTTTTTTTACTGAAAGGAAATTTTTATGAAACACATTGACATCAAGGAAATTTTCGCAAATGCAGATTTTATCGGTAAGAGCGTTACAGTCTGCGGTTGGGTAAGAACCGCAAGAGATTCCAAAAATATGGGCTTCTTGGCTCTTAATGACGGTACTACTCTTAATCACTTACAGATAGTAATTGATAAGGCTTCAGGTATTGAGGTTGATGCAGAGGCCACAAAGCTGGGCGCATCCGTTAAGGTTATCGGTACTGTTGTAAAGAACGAAAACAACGGCACGGTTGAAATAAATGCAGGGGAAATTGTTCTTCTCGGTAAGTGTCCTCCCGATTATCCTCTCCAGAAGAAGTTCCAGAAGCTTGAAACCTTAAGAGAAAATCCCCACATCAGAGTCAGAACAAACACATTTAATGCAGTTTTCAGAGTTCGCTCTGTTATGGCTAATGCTATTCACAGATATTTCCAGGACAGAGGCTATGTATATGTACACACACCCCTTATCACAGGGTCCGACTGTGAGGGTGCAGGTGAAATGTTCAAGGTAACTACCATCGGTTATTCCGAGGATTACAAGAATGCGGAAGAATACTATGCAGATGATTTCTTCGGCAAAAAAGCAGGACTCAGCGTTTCAGGTCAGCTTGGAGGTGAGGTTGCTGCTATGGCAATGGGTAAGATTTATACCTTCGGTCCCTCTTTCCGTGCAGAAAAGAGTAATACTCTTCGTCATGTTGCGGAATTCTGGCATGTTGAACCCGAAATTGCATTTGCAGAGCTTCCCGATCTTATTGAAATTGCAGAGGATATGATAAAGTATATCATCCGTGATTATATGGAAAAATGTCCCGATGAGCTTAAATTCTTTGAGGAAAGATTCGAAAAGGGACTTACAGAGAAGCTTCTTAACGTTGTAAATAACGATTTTGCAGTTGTTGACTACACAGATGCTATTGAAATTCTTAAGAATGCAGATGTTAAGTTTGAATTCCCCGTAGAATGGGGCTGCGATTTACAGTCTGAGCACGAAAGATATATCACAGAGCAGGTATATAACAAGCCCGTATTCCTTATTAACTATCCTAAGGAAATTAAATCCTTCTATATGAAGCAGAATGCTGACGGCAAGACAGTTGCTGCTACTGACCTTCTTGTGCCCGGTATCGGTGAAATCATAGGCGGCAGTGAAAGAGAAGCAGATCTTGATAAGCTCCTTGCTGCAATGGAAGCAAAGGGTATGGGAACAGAGGAATATTCCGACTATCTTGATCTTCGTAAGTACGGTACAGTTCCTCACTCAGGCTTCGGTCTTGGTTTTGAAAGAGTAATTATGTACTGCACAGGTATGGCTAACATTCGTGACGTTATCTTCTATCCCAGAACTGTAGGAAACATCAGATAAGGAGCTATTATGGCTAAAAGATTAGTTTTTCCCGAAGGTTATAAATCCTCTCTTACACAGAAGGAAACCCAGAGGGCGATAAAAACAATAAAGGATACCTTTCAGGTGAAGCTGGCAGAGGCTCTTAACCTCGACAGAGTTACTGCTCCTCTCATAGTCACAAAGGCATCGGGTATCAATGATGATCTTAACGGTATTGAGAGAAAAGTACATTTCACTATGAAGGAAATTGACGGTACGGCAGAGGTTGTTCAATCTCTTGCAAAATGGAAAAGAAGGGCGCTTCACCGTTACGGCTATAATGTGGGCGAGGGTATTTATACTGATATGAATGCTATTCGCCGTGATGATGACTGTGATAATACCCACTCGCTTTTCGTTGACCAGTGGGACTGGGAAAAGGTTATTACCAAAGAGCAGAGAACTGTCGGATTTTTACAGGAAACCGTATGTGCAATCGTAAAGGCACTGGCAGAAACAAATAAAATATTGCAGGAAAAATATCCCGTTCTGAGTACTGTAGTTAATGAAGATGTCTTCTTTATCACCTCTCAGGAGCTTGAGGATATGTATCCTGATAAATCAGGCAAGGAGAGAGAAAATCTCATAACAAAAGAACACGGCACAGTGTTTATTATGGGTATCGGGGCAAGACTTCGAAGCGGTCACCGTCACGACGGCAGAGCGCCCGACTATGATGACTGGAGTCTTAACGGTGATATTCTTGTGTGGGACAAGGAGCTTGATGCTGCTCTTGAAATATCATCAATGGGTATAAGAGTTGATGCCCAAGCTCTTAAAGCTCAGCTTGAAATTGCAAATGCTACCGACAGAATGGCATTTCCCTACCATCAGGGTGTTCTTTCAGGTGAATATCCCCTTACCATCGGAGGGGGATTGGGACAGTCAAGAATCTGTATGTTCCTTTTAGGAAAAGCTCATGTAGGTGAGGTACAGGTTTCAATCTGGCCTGATGATATGCGTGAAAAGTGTGCTGAGCATAATATAATTCTCTTATAATTTTATCTCCCGAGAAAATCGGGAGATTTTTTTGGATAAAATTCCCTTTGGAGGATATAAATAGTACAAGCGAAAGGGATGGTCTTATGAAAAAAGATGCAAAACGTAAAATTCTGATATTTGTAATTGCAATTGCTTTACCTCTTGCAGCATATTTACAGATTCCCTATATTCTCCGGACAGCATTTGCAGGGTATCTTAATTTCGGAGTCTTTCTTCTCAACAGATAAAAAAGTTGACATTTTTGCACGGTCATATTATCATCAAAGAAAAATGATTCTGAGGGTGACTTATGACACAGGTAGAAAAAATACATTCAGGGGATATTTATAATCCTGCAGATGATGAAATAATGGCGCAGCAGCTTTTGTGTCTTGATAAGCTTTATGATTTTAATATGACAAGACCCACTGAGCTTGACAAGAGAGAGGAAATGCTCAGAGGTATGTTTGCCGAAATCGGCGAGAACTGCTATATTGAGCCTCCCTTACATGCTAACTGGGGCGGAAAGCATGTGCATTTCGGCAATAATGTTTATGCAAATTTCGGTCTTACATTGGTTGATGATACACATATTTTTATAGGCGACGGTACAATGATAGGTCCAAATTGTGTTATTGCCACCGCAGGACATCCCATTGATCCTGAACTCAGAGAAAAGCAGCTGCAGTATAATATTCCCGTACATATAGGAAAAAACTGCTGGCTTGGGGCAGGGGTTCTGGTTATGCCGGGCGTAACAATAGGGGATAATACCGTAATCGGAGCCGGAAGTGTTGTTACAAAGGATATTCCCGGTAATGTAATTGCAGTGGGCAACCCTTGTAAGGTGCTTCGTGAAATCGGGGAACACGACAAAGAATATTATTTTAAGGACAGAAAAATAGACTACAGCAAGCTGTAAGCCCATTCCCGGAGAAAGCTCTCCGGGAAAAATTCTTATTATGAAAAAATGCCTAAAAATTAAGATATATTTTTGGCAGATAGTGAAATCGGTGAGGACTTATTTTTGTTGACTAAAAATAGACAGTATGATAATATATATACTGAGTAAATTTACGGAGGAACGTAATATGAACATATTTATGGAATTCTTTTTGTTTTTCGTATCCATATTGCAGTTTTTGTTTCCGTTTGCTTTTAAGGACGAGGTAGTTGTCCCTGAGCAGACGACAGATATTGTTATAGAGGATGTTATTCCCGAGGAGCACGAGCATACGGGAGGAAACGGCAACTGCCTTCAGAGTGCGGTATGTGAAATCTGCGGAGAGGTATACGGCAGCCGTGGCGAGCACGTATATTCAGAAACCGTAACTCCCGCAACCTGCTTAGAGGGTGGCTATACAACCTACAGATGTCGCTTCTGTCTTGTTTCTAAGGTAGAGGATTATACTGAAGCTACGGGGCATTCCTTTGAGAAGTCATCTTCAAAGGCCACCTGTGTTGTTGCAGGATATGATTATTATTCCTGTGAGAATTGTACTTTTGCATACAGCGAAGAAAATGAGCCTGCAAAGGGACACAAGTACAAGGAAGAATATTCTTCTGCTGACTGTACTTCAGGCTACACAGTAATTCACAGATGTGAAACCTGTAAGTATTCATATTCAGAGGTATCATCAGCTGCTCTCGGACATGATTATGAACCGGTGGTTACAGAGCCTACCTGCATAACAGAGGGCTATACTACATATAAATGTAAGCGTTGCGACCAGTCTTATAAGGCAGAGCCGACAGCTAAGATAGATCATCAGTTTACAGAGTATACTCCTGACGGAAATGCAAGCTGTTCAAATGGCGGAACAAAGACTGCTTTCTGTGATTTCGGTTGCGGAACAAAAGACAGTATTCCCGATAACGGACAGATGCTTCCGCACGTTGACGCCAACAAGGATACATTGTGTGATGCCTGCGGTACAGAAGTTTTTGTAGACTATACATACCTCCAGTATCCTGCAGAGGCACTTGCTAATGTTGATATTAATACATTCCTTGAAAAGGCTGATGCAAATTACGGAACAGATGAATACAGTTCCAATAAGGGTACAAGTTATAACGGAATTATGACCTCTCCCTACTTTACTGCTAAGGTAAAGGGCAGAGTAAACGGTGCGACTACCGTTTCAACAACACCAATTCCCGTTTACAGTACACTTACCTTTGTTGGCTCATTACAGAGCGGTGCACTCCATTCATTCTCTGAAATTTATATTGCAGAGGGTGAGTACGATACATTCACTATTGAAATTGATTCTGCAGGTATTAATATCTCCAGCGCTGTTATCCTTCCTGAATCCTCAGGTGAGACCGTAACAGTCAAGAACGGCAAGGCAACCGCAATTCTTTCGGGACTTGGCACACATACCTTCCTTTTTAACGGAAAAGACAATCAGCGTTATGCTTACACCGTTCACGTGCGTGCAGAAGTTGATGAAGATGCAGAAATTGCACAGCTCAGAGCTGACGGCTATGCAGTATACGTTATAGGCTCAAAGGCAAAGGGAGACGATTACGATGCATATCTCACAGATATTCCCTATGCTGCTTATGTAGGTCAGCAGAATATGGTTGTATATCTTCGTAAGGGCTCATACGTTGCTGCCAAGCATATGTATGAAATCAACAATGCTACTGATGAAAGCAGAAACAGCGACGCAGATGTAAATACAGGTATCGGTCAGAACCGTTGGGGCTTTATAACTGCCAATGGCTGCACAAACTTCAAGTTCCTCGGCTACGGTGCTATTGACCTGAGCCACCTTGACAGAAGCGAACGCAGAGGTATGATATTCTCCTGGAGTGAAAATGTTGAGTTGCGCGGTATCAAGATCATTAACGCACCCCAGTGGTCAATTATTACCTATAGAGTCAATAATATGACAATTAAGGATGTTGACGTTTACGGCTACAGACAGAATTCCGATGCATTTGATATCTGTAACTCAAATAATGTTACTCTTGAGGGTTGTTTTGCAAGATCAGGTGACGATGCTTTTGTTGTAAAGACTCTTGGCGGTGATGAAAATGCTACTGCCGATACAATTATGATCAATAACTGCTATGCATGGGTTGGTAAGGCAAGAGCTTTCGGTATCTTCGGAGAGACCCACAAAAATATCAGCAATGTTACATTCAAAGATAATACGGTTCTCTTCCACGATGCGACCTGGAATTATATGAGAATTCCTGCTATCGGTATTGTTGTTGAAGGTGATGAATCCAATCCTTCACTGGCAGTTGAAAATTCAGGTACAAAGCTCACGAACATTACCTTCGAAAATATTGAAATCTGCCGTAACAGAGCATCTGCAATAAATACGATAATCTATAAGGATGTTCAGAATTACCTTATTGACGGTCTTACATTCAAGGACATAAAGTTCGAAAAGATTAACAGCATCGAATATGATGATGAAAATGTGTCTTCCGTAAGCACAATCAACACATTCTCCTCAACCTCTACAATCAGAAATGTTGTTGTTGAAAACATTATCTGCGGTAACACAAAGGTAACCGATGATAATTACAGAGACTATTTCGATGAAAACATTCTCGTATACTGCGGAAGCATAAAGTAAACCAAACATTGTATGGGGTATCGGTTTTTTTCCGGTACCCCTGTTTTTTTTTGTCTTGTATTGTTTTCGGTTTTGTGGTATTTTTTAGATAAGAGGAGAAACCGATGTATGATATAGCGAAGAAAAAGCTTAAATTCAATGCTGACGGATAATTCAGAATGCTTATGGTGTCTGACTTTCATTCGGTTTTCCTTGAAAGCGGTCTTAATTATTTTATAAGATATATATTTTATAAAAAGGAGAATTAATAATGGAAAAAATTATTGCATTTTTTATGGCACTGTTTATGTTCTTTCCCTCATATCTTTTAAGCTTCATTCCTTCACGGCAGGATACTGATTTTTCGATTCCCGACGGCGACGGAACTGTATGTGTTGACGGTGAATCAGTGAATTATGAAAAAACGGAAGCTGACGGAAAGGTAACATATTCTTTCGGCGATATGAAGACTGATATTTTCAACTATTTCGGAATACGCTACACAACAGATGCTTATGTTAAGGGTGTTATAACTTATTCGGGTAAGGGTACCGCACAGAGTGAGGAATTTTTCCTTGAGCCCGGTGAAAACAAGGAATTTTTCAGCTTTATTGACGGTTATCTCAATTATACCAAGATGAATAAGCTTTATTCTCTTGAATTTGAGGCTCTCAATAAGGATGATGCACAGTTTACCCTTTCCGATGTTGCACTCTTTAACCGTGAAATATTAAACAATGAAATTTATATTGAAAATGATGAGCACAAGCTTGGTGTTACCCTTAAGTGGGGCGGCGCTCTTTCATATCTTGAAGACAAAAATTCTGCTGTAGAGGCAGTAAAGGTTGATGGTGTGACAAAGGTTGATTCCAATGCATCATCAAGATATAATGTGAAGGCATCAAGCAAGAATGTTAATCTTATAAATGCCAACGATACGGGAAGGCTTGTTCAGCAGTCATACTACGGCACAGGTGATTTTGACGGCTACACGGGCGGTATTTATATGGAAAGCAAGTGGAATTACAACCCCGTGCAGGGCGGTAATCAGTTTAACGATGCTGCTAAAATTGTTGATGTAAGAATAAATGCAGACAGCATTTATATAAAGTGCCGTCCTCTTGACTGGGCAAAGGAAAAGGAATATATCACCCCTTCTTATATGGAAGCAACTTATTCACTTTCCGAGGGGCTTGTAAAGGCTCAGTGCCGTTTTGTTGATTTCTCGGGTTATCCCACAGTTACAACTACTCAGGAATGTCCCGCATTCTACTGCGTAGAGCCTCTCAATCGCTTTGTTTACTATTCAGGTAATGCTCCCTGGACGGGAGATAAGGCACTTTCTTATGAAAATGATCTTATTTTCTGGCCTGATGCAGGTTATCCCAATTTCAATGCAACGGAAAACTGGTCTGCATTCACAGGTGAATTTGACGATAGCTTCGGCATTGGTCTTTATGTGCCAAATGAAGCCTCCTTCCTTGCAGGTGTTTTTGAGAGAGGCGGCTGTACTACATCTGATCCTGCAACAGAAGGGCCCACATCCTACATCGCCGCAGTTGAGGTGTACGAATTCAGAAGTTTTAATCCCACAAGCTACGAATTTTACCTTTCAACAGGTACTGTAAACGAAATCAGAGAAAATTTTTCAACCATCGCAAAATAAATAATATAATTAAGGAAGAGGGATCGCAGAAATGCGGTCCCTTGAAATTTTTAAAAAGGTGTTGACAAGCAAAGTGTACTATAGTTATAATACAGTTGTAAAGTGTATTATGCGTATAATACAGTAAAGGAGGTAGATGTTAATGATTTCCTTTGACGGATTTGTCCCTGATGGGATACTTCCAATTTATTTGCAGATAATTCTGTTTATTAAAAGAGGCCTTATTGCAGGTACGGTGGTAAACGGAGATGAGCTTCCGTCCCGACGTGTTCTGTCGGCACTTTTAGGGGTGAATCCTAATACGGTGCAAAAAGCATTCGCACTTTTAGAGGAGCAGGGCTTGATTTCTTCAAGACCCGGTGCTAAGAGTGTAATTTCCGTGTCGGATGAGGTAATCGCAGCAATAAGAGCAGAACTGCTTCTCAGCGACATAAAAAATATTACATCGGCTCTGAAGCAGATGGGACTTACCCGAGAAGAGGCTTCAAGGCTTATTGAAGAAAATTGGGATTGAGGTGACGGTATGAAAAAGTATTTATCAGTATTTTCTGTTATTGCCCGTGAGAGTATATACAGAATATCCCTTTTGTGGCTTATATCTGCGGCTTTGCAGACGGCAGTTTTTTATTTTGAAATGAATTCCGAGCATATACAGCAAACAAGGCTTATAGCAGAAGCATTCAGTCCTTATGGCGATAAAATATGTATTCCTCTTATTTTTGCCCTGACCTTTCTTCTCACGGGAATACTTCTTATGAAAACAGGGATGGAATTCAGGACAAAAACGGGTTATACCTTAAGACGGCTTCTTATCAGTGAAAAACAGGTGTTTGTAATACAGGCTGTTTATAACTTTATAATGGTATTACTTCTTTTCGTTTTTGAGACTGCTCTTTGCTTTATACTCTCAAATTGGGGAACAGCTTTTATTGATGCTCAGTTCATTACAAATCAGACGGTATATCTTACATTCTACAGCTCGGAATTTATCTCCAATATGTTTGCAGGAAGAGATATTATGATACTTGTAAGAAACCTTGTTATAATGGCTTCCCTGAGCTTTAATCTTTCTCTTTTCTCATATTCATGGCGCAGAGGTAAAAAGTATATTTTCGGTGTTCTGATTCTTGTGGCAGCTTCGCTCTTATTCTGGTGGTCCCCCGATTATGATTATGTTGATGATATCACATTATCCGTAACGGCTGTGGGCACACTTCTGATAGCCTTGGGTATAGTTCGCGCAAGGAGGGAAGAATATGACACGTAAATTTAGTAAATTGGTGCCTGTAGGTATAAAGCCGGTTCCCGTAATGCTTGCTTCTGTAATGGGCCTTTTTGCTTCGGCAATAAGTTCCGGTATGAGCTTTTTATCAGAATTTTCGTTTGCACTCGGTGAAATTTCAACAATAAATTCAGAGGGCAACCGCATTTACTGGGAGTGCAAAAAAATGGAGCCCTTTGCACATGTTAACGGTACATTCAGGTTTTTTGAAATCTTCTTTCTGTGCCTGG
Source organism: Acutalibacteraceae bacterium (assembly GCA_045652065.1). GTDB lineage: Bacteria > Bacillota > Clostridia > Oscillospirales > Acutalibacteraceae > RUG806. The sequence goes on along the minus strand of JAZRTO010000078.1, from coordinate 37,941 downwards.
CACTTTGGGCAGCCTATTGTTTTTTGCTTCATTTTGTGGGGTCAAAAAGCATTTACACAATGAGAAGACTTAAAAATCCTCTTGAGCTTTATGTAAGGTGCCTTATTATACCCGTTACATTTATAATTCTCGGAATTGCGCTTATTTATCTTATGAATTTTATGTTTATTAAAATCTATCTTTATTATGTCCCTGAAGATTATCTTTTTCCCTGGTGGGACGAAAATTTGTGGGAGGTATTCTGATGATTAAAATAGAAGGACTTACAAAAAAATACGGCAAAAAAATTGCCCTTAATAATGTTTCCCTGGAGCTGCCCCGGGGTGAAATAGTGGGACTTTTCGGTGAAAACGGAGCAGGTAAGACCACACTTATGAAAAGTATATTCGGCTTCATTCCCCATAAGGGAGGAATTACCCTTGACGGAGATAAAATTAGCCATAAAAATATTGAAAAGCTCTCCTTTGCAACCTGTGAGCACTCGTTTTTCCCGGCTCTTTCCCCTATGGCACATCTCGATTTTTACAAGGAGCATTTTCCGTTATTCAACGAAAAGAGATTTTCGGGGCTTATGGAATTTTTTGACCTTCCCAAAAACAGACCCCTTCGTACATTTTCTGCGGGTCAGAAAAATCAGTTTGAGGTGATTCTTGCACTCTCTCAGGGTGCAGATTACATCTTTATGGATGAGCCCTTTGCCGGAAACGATGTTTTCAACCGTGAGGATTTTTATAAGGTGTTGTCAGGTATCTTAAATGAAAACGAAACTGTCATTCTCTCCACACATCTTATTGAAGAGGTGTCGGACTTTATAGGACGTGCAATTCTTATCCGCGAGGGTGAAATTATAGGGGATAAAACTGCAGAAGCCCTTGAAAGTGAGGGTAAAACCCTTATGTCTTATATCAAGGAGACATATCACTACCGCCCCGACAGAGTAGGAAAGGCACTTTCAGACATCATGGGTGAGGAGGTGTGACTATGAAGAAGGTTTTATGCTTTCTTTGTGCTCTCATAATTCTCGGAGCATCTCTAACGGTAGTTGCCGGCTACTCTCTCAGTAAAGAGAGTGATAATGTTACATTTACTGTTATTGATGAGTGGGGTGACAAAAGTCTTCTTGACGGGGTAACGGCAGAAATGCCCTTTACTCACCACGGTCAGCTTAACTGGAATGTAAAATTTTCGCCCAACGGAGAAACAATAACAGAGTATGATTACAATACCTTTTATGAGAGATATGTAAAATTTGAGCCCACCTACGGTATTACCGAGCCGTTTTTTAATGTTTATGATCTGAAAAACCAGAATCCTGCTATACTTGAGGTTTTTAATAATCTTAAGGCAGAGGCAAAAAATCCCGGAGATATAAGAAAAGCACAGCTGAAATTCAGCGATTACTATGAGTATTATCCTGTGAATTTCGAGCTTGAGCTTCCCGGCATTTCCGTATACTGGGATTCGGGAATTATTCATGACGATAAGGGAGAATATGTTTATTCAGGCATAACACCTGCAACAGGTAAAGATATGCTGAAGGTCTTTAATGATTTTTTTAAGATTCCCGTACATGACAAGGATGTCAGAGAGATTACCGTACACGCAGGTGACGGTGGGAGTTTTTCATACGGTAGCAGCTATATCAGTACCTTTGACTATGCCTTTTTTGATGTTGTTTTTCCTGACTGTATTTATTTTACATTCGGAAACGAAATAAATAACGGTCACGATTATGTCAGAGAGCTTGTTGATACCTCTCTTATCCCCGGAGGCTACGGTATATATTCTCTTCCCTACGGTGAGGGTGAAGTAAGGTACAATGAGCTGAAAACTGTTTACGGTATACCTTCTGATGCTACAGTTGAAGCATTATTCTGCGATGAAGAAAAAAACGAGCTGTATCTTGTTTTACACGAAAATGATAAAGCTATTCTTCATATCATTGATACGGCGACTATGACCGACAAAACAGTAATCCGGCTTTTCGATTTTGACTATGAAGACAATGTGTATGTAAAACAGTATGATGATTTCTTTGTGTTCATTAAAAACAGCGTGGATTTCAATGTTGTGCAAAGAAATGCTGACGGGACATATAAATCCGCTCTTACAGGTGCAATGCCCCTTGAAACGGTAGCTGACAGAGATTATTTTTCCTATAACAGCTATTTCGGATTTGACGGGGAAAGACTGGTAGTTCTGGTTGTAGAAGACCCCGGTGCAGAAGAGCTGAATATTATGACCATTCAGCCCGATATTATGGTGTTTACAAGAGACGGTCTTTCATATTACTGCAAATGGATATGCTCCCTTGGAGAGTCCGTAAGCAGTTGGCGGACATTTTTTGTAAGACGCGACGAGGAATGTAAGGTTGATATATCATAAAAAATCGGGGGCAGTTTTGCCCCCGTAATTTTTATCTCGGTATTCTGATAACCGTAACGCTGTACATAGGAATTGTGTAGTTAAACTGAGATGAAATGCCGTTTATGGTGAATTCTTCAATTTTGCAGTCTTCTTCGGCACCTAAAATATTGTCATTATCAAGGCTGTCACCCTTTAACTGCTGTACTGTTGCAGCAGAAGAAACTGCTGTGTCACCGAGATTTACGGCAACAGACTGTGTTTCACCCGTTACATTTACGAGCTTTACAATAATGTCACCTGTGTCGTCTGTGCTGACAACGGTGTAACACTTTGCATACGCATCGTTCCCGAAGTCATATTCGAACTGCTGTTCTCCGTCAATAAAGCCCTTTACAAGGGTGCCTGATATCTCAAGTCTAATTTCATAGGTCTTGCCCGTTTCAACGGTGAAATCGGTATTTGTTGCAAGAATTTCGGATTTTATGTTGTTCTCAATTTTCTGAACAACACTTCTTGTATTGCCCCAGCCACCGATGTTCCAGAAGTAATTATTTCCCGTATCCTTGACTCCGAAGTGAATAAGGAAGCCCTCATCACCGCCCGTTTTTGTGGCTTCAAGGGTGTAGGTGTAATCACTCCAGGTATCATCACCGAAGTAAGCAACACTTCCTGTGTCACTGTATTCCATCCATGTGTCAAGCTGATTAAGCTTGCCGTTTTTGATTTTCCAGTTACCGCTTGTGGGTGTTTCCCAGTTCCACCACATATTTTTTATAAAGAAATTATCCTTGCCGAGGATTTCTCCCGTTTTGTTATCGGTGACCTTAACATTGTCAAATTCGGCTGAGGTGTACCAGGTGCCGACGCCTACTTTGCCTGTAATATCACCCTCATCAATTTCTGCACCCGTAAGACTATGAGAAAGCACTTTTGTACCCTGATTTACAGAGAAGAGCTTCTGTGCATAGTAGCTGATAGAGCCTGTTACCTGATGATTATTGAACCATATAAGGTCGGGTGACCAATGTGTTGCGGTAAGGTTTCCGAAAAGGGGAGCATATGCTGCCATTGTAACAATGTCACCGTTTCTTTCAAGCCCCGTCATATATGCGGCTTCTGCTAAAGCTGCTTCAAGGCGGTTGCTCTTTGCGGCATATTCACCTAAAAATACGTTTATACCGCCGCCGTAAATGGTGTCTGTCATTTCTGTGAAATTGCGCTTGTAATTGTCTTCGTCATAATAGTCGGCATTTCTTAAGAACCAGATGGGGTCATTATAATAGTGCTGGTCTGTAGCCCCTGCAAAATCAAGAACATTTTCGCTTCCCATTGCAATCAGCTCATTTTTTGCATATTCGTAAGAGGGAAGATACTGTGCACCTCTTGTGCCGTCAGCAGTACCTGCAGAGTAAATCAGTTCAAGTCCCTCGTACAGCTCGGGATTTTCAGCTTTTGCTTTATTAAATGCTTCAAGGAAAGCAGAATATCTCTCAAAATATACTTCGCCCTCGTTTTCATTACCGATACAGATGTATTTTAATTCAAAGGGCTCCTCGTGTCCCATTTCAATTCTTACCTTACCCCATACGGTGTTTTCATTACCGCGGCAGAACTCAACAAGATCGAGCATATCGTCAATATATCTCCGGAATTCGGGGGTATACATTTCAACGGGACCCTTGCCTCTCATCTGACAGAAAAGTCCGCAGTTGAGAACGGGTACACCCACAGCACCGATATCCTCGCAAAGAAGGAAATATTCATAAAAGCCGAGACCGTAGGTCATAAAGCAGGGGAGAGGGTCGTCCGTTGCGGCAATATTTGTCCAGAGATTAATTCCCTGCTTTCTTGCGGCAACATCACCGTATGTATCGTCGAAAAGGAGAGGCTGACGGTTTTCATCAACACCTATTGAGTCCTTCCAGTCATAAGCGGTGTCATCATCATAGCCTTCAATAATACATCCGCCGGGGAATCGCAGGAATTTAGGCTGAAGCTCCTCGAGCATTGTTGCAAGGTCATTTCTCAAACCGTTTTCTCTGCCCCTGAAGGTGTTTTCGGGGAACATTGAAATCATATCAAAGCATACTTCACCCTCTTCAATAAGGAGCTGAAGGGTGACACCCTCATATGCGGTAACGGGGGAGGTGAGTGTAAGCGTGTATTTGCTCCACTCCTCGGAAATTTCATCAATAATGATTTTTTCTGTCTGTGCTTCGCCGTTTACCGCAAGGCGTACGGTGAATTTTCCGTTGTAGTCTGCGGATTTTGCATAAAATGAAATGTTGTAATTTTCATTTTCAGTTACAGCTATTCCGTCAAGGAAGCCCTTGTTTTCAATACCTGCCTTTTCGGCTGAGGTATTCTTTATAACAAGGTAATTCGTATTATTTATATTAAGGTAATTTTCCGCGTCGTCCTTTATGACCTCGTTTACGGCATCGCCCACGGTATTCCAGCCGTAAAGCTCATCATTTACTGCAAGGTCAGTGTACTGGAAGGAGCGGTTTACAAGCATTTCACCGTAAAGACCGCCGTCTGCGGCAAAGTTGATATCCTCAAAGAAAATGCCGAACAGAAGCTCACTTATGTCCTTGATTTCATCCTGAGGATCAATGTTCAGAGTGAAATCTGCCGATTCCTCGCTGTAAGCAAAAATCTGATTTTCGGGAAGAGCTTCCACTGGCTCTGTTGCACCGAAAAGACCTGTGAAGGCGGTGATTAACGACATTAACCATGCAGCGGCACTGCGGAAAAAAGAAATTATTATGTATTTCATAAGCTGAATCTCCTTTGATAAGTATGATAATATAATAGATTAAAAGGAAAGCATAGTCAAGAAATCAAAATTATTTTATTTTGTTGCTAATGTTGAAAAAAGACAAAAACTGTGGTATCATCAAGTGAATAATTTTTTTTGGAGAGATATATGATGGCGGATTTTAAGTGGTTCAAGGTTGATACGGCGGCAATAATGTTTTCTTCTCTTTCCGATAAAAAATGGGGCAGAACATTCCGTTTCAGTGCATATTTCAAGCATAATGTTGATCCTGTTGCTCTTAGAAAAGCTGCGGAAGATTTAATGCCCTATTACCCTGCTGTTTATTCTTATCTGAAAAAAGGCTTTTTCTGGAATTATCTTGCTGTTTCCCGCAAGCTGCCCGAAATAAGCGAGGAAAAGAATTCCGGAATGAAACCCGTAGTTTTGCGAAAAGACGGAACTCCTGATTTCAGGCTTACATATAAGGGTAACAGAATAAACATAGATTGCTCCCATTCTTTAGGTGACGGAAAAGGAATATTTATATATTTCAAGGCTCTTCTTGCCCGTTATAACGAAGTAAGAAAAGGGGAATGCTCTGAGTATGTCACCGAGGAAGCCCCTGAGCTTAATATCTGCGATGCATTCAGTGATTATTATGATGCAGAAGGCGAAAAGGCAAACGGCAATCCTGAGAAGGCTTTTCATTTTAAAGAAGAATATGAAAATGGAGTAACACGGCTTTTCTTCGCAAATATGAGCACATCCGCAATTAAGGAGCTTGCATGTAAGGAGAAAATTACGGTAACGGAATATCTTACGGCTGTACTTATTCTCGGAATTATAAAAAGCCAGAAAAAGCCCGTAAATGAGCCTATAACTATTGCTACACCCGTAAATCTCCGTAGATTTTTCCCTACAATGACCTTGAGAAATTTTACAGTACAGACCTTTGTTACATTTCACCCTGACGGAAGGCAGGATGTGACTCTCCGTGAGATTCTTGATGCAACAAAAGGTCAGCTGAAGGCTCAGCTTAAGGAAGAAGAGCTTCGGAAAACAATAAACAAGTATGGTGGGCTTGTAAACAACCCCGTAATAAGAATAGTTCCTAACTTTATAAAGCAGCCCGTTATGCGTATGATGCAGAAGAATACCCATGCAGGAGTTACTACAATATTTACAAATTACGGTGTTTGCTCTCTTCCCGACTCTTTAGCCTCCGACACAGAAAGTCTGCATTTTGTAAACGGGGATACGAGAAAATACGGCCTTGCGGTGACCTGCTCGTGCATCGCTTTCGGTGATGTTCTGTCTCTTTGCTTTTCAATGGCAAACCGTGATACTCAGTGGTATGATTCCTGTGTACAGATACTTGAAAATGAGGGAATTGTAATTACCCGTGATATGATTGACGGTGTTGTTGAAAATACTGAAAAGAATACACAAAAAGAAAAATTGCCCATATCCCTTGAAAGAATAAAAGCATACTTCAATATATAATGAGAACTCGGATTTCGGAGTGAATGAGGGTTTTGTCTTGTTTTTTTTGTGCTATTGAAGCTAACCGTAGGCTTTGAAGTTTCTGACTTCTGATTCAATAATAAAAAGAGAGGTAACACATCTGTGTTACCTCTTTCACTTTTATTGAATTTATCTGATTGCGCCCTTTGAAATAACGGTTTCTGTTTCAATCTCTTCACCGTTTTCATCTGTTGTTTCAATTTCAATCTCCCAGTAAGGAACGAAAACATCGTAGAGCTTACCTGCTTCAATTGAGCCTGCACCGATGATGTCATATTTTTCTGCTGTATTTTCATCAGCAATTACTACAGTATCATCATCACGCTCAATGCCTGCTTTATAAACATACTTAAGGATCTTGTCTGCGCATTTTACATACTTTGCTTTCTTTCCCTTGAAGGAAGCAATTTCACCGAACTTCTTCACGAAAGAAGCCTTGAAATCATCACAGTCAACGAGAGAATTAACTCTGTCGTACCATGCATCAAGAATTTCGTCCTTTCTTTCTGTTCTGCCTGAAGCAAGAAGGAAAAGAGGCTCAAGAAGGTCAGAGAATACTTCTGCATTGTCGCGAAGACCTAAGATGATATTTTTCTTAACTGAAGGCTTCATATCATCAGTAGTTTTCTTGTCCTTGTTTTTGAGAAGGAAGAATGTGAGAACTGCTGCTGCACCTACAATAGCAGAAATAATACAAGCCCATATAATATTGTGGTAAATGATGTAAAAAAGCATACAAATATCTCCTTTTTCGATTTTAACGGACACAAAAACTCAGTTTATGTCATTATTCCTTGTTATTATATATAAATTTTTGTCCTTTGTCAATAAGCTTGGAGACAATACGACGGAATTAAACGAGGCGTTTTCTGAGAATATCTCCTTCGTGCAGGGGATGAGGACAGAAAATGTTAACCTTTTCCTGTACAAGATGTGCACTGTCACGGTCATTACCGTGCTTATCTTTTATTGATGTTACCTCAAAAGACATACCGATAGCAGAGGGAGCGAGTATTTCAAGGGTATCGCCCACATCAAAACGGTTTCTTTGCTCAACAAGATATCTTCCTTCACCCAGATCTTCGAGAACAATACCTATAAATGAACAGGTCTGGTGGTAAAGTCCGTCGTTGTTGGGGTCTGCTTTTGCTTCACCGAAATAAAATCCCGAAGCAAAAGGACGGTGAGAAGCGCAGTCAAGCTCGTTTTCGCATTCTTCAAGTGTTGCCGTGCCGTCCATATAGTGACGGTAAGCATTGACAACCGTTGCAACATAGTAAGGAGATTTCATTCTGCCTTCAATCTTAAAGGATTTTACACCGGCATTTTCCAGTCTGTCAAGGAATTCTATAGCTTTAAGATCAGTTGAGCTAAGCACTGCTGTTGCTCCGTCTTCCTCAATTACGGGTAGGAACATATTCTGTCTTTTTTCTTCCATAAGATAGTAGTTCCAGCGGCAGGGCTGTGAGCATTCTCCCCGGTTGCCTGAGCGGTTGGAAAGGAAAGAGCTTAAAAGGCAGCGGCCTGAATATGCCATGCACATAGCGCCGTGAACGAAAACCTCTATTTCCATTCCTTCGGGAATACGGTCTTTAAGGTCTTCAATCTGAGCCATGGTCATTTCTCTGCCGAGCACCACTCTTTCGACCCCCATTTTGTGATACACTTCAATGGTTTTGAAGTTCTGAGTGTTTGCCTGAGTTGAAATATGTACGGGAAGGGAGGGACACTTTTCTCTTATCTCTGAAACAGCACCAAGGTCTGATACAATAACCGCATCAACTCCCAGGTTATAGAGCGTATTTGCATATTCTCCCAGCATTTCAATTTCTTCATTTTCGGCAAAGCAGTTTACTGTTACATATATTTTTTTGCCTCTTTCGTGAGTATAATCCACTGCTTTTTTAAGGTCATCAAAAGAAAATCCTGCACCCGAAGCACGAAGCTGTAAAAGGGGACCGCCGCAGTAAACAGCGTCTGCACCGAAATATAAAGCGGTTTTAAGACTCTCAAAGGAGCCAGCAGGGGCTAAAAGTTCAACATTCATAATTTACATCCTCAATAACAAAGTTCATGTATAATAGCAGTGTACATCTTTGCGGTAAGAAGAAGCTCATCAATAACCGCAAATTCATCCGCACCGTGTATTCTGTAGTCAGTACCGTGAAATTCAATTCCGAAGGCAACACCGCCTTCAATATCGTGAACATAAGTGCCGCCGCCAATGGAAAGACATTCGCCCTTAAGTCCTGTGTATTCTTCATATACCTTAAGTGCAGTTTTTATAACGGGGGCATCCTCGGGAACATAGTGTACGGGAATCATATCGGGATCGCCATCAAAAGCGAAGCCGTTTTCAGAGAATGCCTTTGCAATTACAGCTTTGACATTTTCTTCGTTTGCACATAAGGGGCAGCGAAGGTCAAGGCTTCCCGTGAATATTCCGTTTTCAAAATGAAGAACACCGAAATTAAGGGTAAGAGCGCCTGATGTTTCATCGCTCATTTTTACTCCTGCGGAAAATCCGTCAGTTTCCTTGTGGGGGAATAATTTTTCCAGCGCTCTGAAGGAAAGGCTTGTTTCATTTTCCGTAAGAGGCAGCTCATTTATAAGTGTAATAAGTGCGGTTTGCGCATTGTTTCCGCTTTCGGGGTGAGCAGCATGTGAAGATACACCGAGTGCGGAAATTTCAAGAAGACCGTTTTCTTCTGTTACGGAAAATTCTACACCTGTTTTTGTGCTTGTTGCATCAACGATATCCTTTATTTCATCGGAGCCAAGTCCCGAGATGGCTACCTTTGATTTGCAGGGGACAATGTTTCCTGTTGTACCGCCGAAGAAAGAAACTACGGTTTTTTCACCGTTGTTTTCAGCAGTTTTTGTGAATTTAGGTGCAAATCTTCCTTTTTCGAGATTTATAAGAGGATAGTCTGCATCGGGAGAAAGAGTAAAGGGGAGCTTTTCCCTTTTTGAGAAGTAATAGTCCATATCCTCGCTTCCCGTTTCCTCGCCGCAGCCCATAACAAGACGCACACCGCGCTTAGGCTCACCGAAAAGCTCACGGGCAGCTTTCATTGCATAAAGACAGCAAAGCATAGCCCCCTTATCGTCAGTTGTGCCTCTGCCGTAGGCATTACCGTCAACTATTTTCATGTTGTACGGCTCATATGTCCAGAAATCACCCTCGTCAACCACGTCAAGGTGGGCAAGAAGCATAAGCACGGGATCGGTGCCGTAGGTAATTTCACCTGCATAATTTTCAAAATTTATTGTATGGAAGCCGTGGGAATCAGAAATTTTTATTGCTTCATTAAGCGCCTTTGCAGGTCCTTCGCCGAAGGGCATTCCCTCTTTGGCTTCCTCTCTGACACTTTTTATATCAACAAGACTTTTAAGGTCTTTAAGAAAATCTTCTCTCTGAGAATCAATGTAAGCAGAAATTTTGTTTTTCATAAGTTACCGCCTTTTCAGTTTTCAATAAGTGCTTTGAATTCTTCTTCATTTATAATCTTTATTCCCAGCTCATTTGCTTTTCTGAGCTTGCTTCCTGCATCCTCACCTGCTAAAACGATGCTTGTTTTCTTTGAAACGGAGGAGGAGGTTTTGCCGCCGAACTGTTCAATAATTGCCGATGCTTCATCTCGTGTATAAAGGGATAATGCACCTGTAAGCACAAAGGTCATTCCCTTGAAGCGTTCATCCTTTACTTCGGAGAGATTTTTTGTATTAAGGCCTGCTTCAATCAGCCTTGAAACAAGAGCTTTCGTCTGCTCGCGGGAGAAATATTCTGTTACCGCATCTGCCATAATTCCGCCGAAGCCTTCTATTTCAAGAATTTCTTCTTTTGTTGCGGACATAATTTCCTGAAGGCTGCCGAAATGTACCGAAAGAAGCTTTGCCGCCTTTTCGCCTATATGATTTATTCCGAGAGCGAAAATAAGCTTTGAAAGATCATTTTCTTTTGATTTTTCCACAGCATCAAGGATATTCTGTGCTGATTTCTCACCAAGCCCCTCAAGCTCTGCGATATCCTCAGCCTTAAGACTGTAGATATCTGCAATGCCCTTTATCATTCCCTTTTGGGAGAATACTTCAAGTATTGCTTCACCAAGTCCTTCAATATCCATTGCATCTCTTGAGCAGAAATGAATGATGTTGCGAAGAAGCTGTGCAGGGCATAAGGGATTTACGCATCGGTGCGCTGCTGCACCCTCATCACGGGAAACCGAAGCACCGCAGGAGGGACATTCCTTTGGGAAACGGAAGGGCTCATTTTTCGAGTGAGCCTTTACACCAACGACCTCCGGGATTACATCTCCTGCTTTTCTTACTGTAATTGTATCTCCGAGAGCTAAAGAAAATTCGTTTATTCTGTCTTCATTGTGAAGAGTTGCACGGGAAACGGTGGAGCCTGCAAGAAGCACGCTGTCAAAAACCGCAGTAGGGGTAAGCACACCTGTTCTGCCCACGCTTATTTCAATATCGCGAAGCACCGTGTCCTTTTCCTCGGGAGGATACTTATATGCAACTGCCCAGCGAGGGAATTTTGCCGTACTGCCAAGTGTTCTTCTGTGTCTGAACTCATTTACTTTTATGACGGCACCGTCAATGTCAAAGGGGAGAGAGCTTCTTATTTCACCTATTCTTGTGAGCTCGTTTTTTGATTCTTCTATATTTTTACAGAGAGTGTAGAAGGGTACAGTCACAAAGCCCAGCTCTTTTAAGAAATCAAGTGAGCTTTTGTGGTCGGAAAATTCCGTACCTTCATATTTCTGTACATTGAAAACGAAAATATCAAGCCGTCTTTCTGCGGTGATTTTAGGGTTCTTTTGTCTTAAGGAGCCTGCAGCCGCATTGCGGGGATTTTTAAAGGGGATTTCTCCTGCCTCTTCCTGCCTTTTTGCAATGTCAAGGAATACGGCTTTTGACATATACACCTCACCCCTTACGGTGATATCTATGTCCTTTCTGAGCTTCAGGGGGATAGATTTTACAGTTTTGAGATTTTCCGTAATATCCTCACCCACATTGCCGTCACCTCTTGTAGCACCCCTTACAAAAACTCCGTTTTTGTATTCAAGGGCAACGGAAAGACCGTCAATTTTTGGCTCAACCACATAAGTGCAGTCACTTACGGCATCGGTTACTCTTCTGTTGAAATCGTCAATTTCCCCGTAATCGAAGGCATCCTGCAGACTTTCAAGGCGCACCTCGTGAGGTACGGGTTCAAATGTATTTTCCGCTTCACCGCCGACTCTTATGGTGGGAGAATCGGCACGGAGATATTCGGGATACTGCTCTTCAAGAGCTTTTAATTCTCTTTGAAGCATATCGTATTCATAGTCACTTACGGGACTTTCGTTTTCAACATAATATTTATATGAAAAGAAATTGAGCTTGTCGCACAGCTCGTCAATTCTCAGCCTTGCTGCTTCTCTTGTCATATTATTTCTCCTTAATTTCAATCCACTGACCCAGGTGGTCGGAAACGATATTTTCTGTAGTGCCTTTTCCGATGATTTCAATGTCGGGGGAAGTGAAAATGTAGTCAATTTTTATTCTCGGCTTATCAGAGGGGAATGTAAGTGTTTCTGTGTCCGAGCAGTTATATTTTTCGAAAACGGGCTTTAATTCCTCGCTTTCGGGTGTGCAGTTGAAGTCCCCCATAATAATACACCTTTCTTCGGGTGCAAGAGAGAGCAGAGTTTTTACTGCATTTTCTCTTTCGTCAATATTCAGTCCCATGTGGGTTACAAGAATTGTATATTTTTCACCTGCATCAATTACAGTCTTGATTATAGCGCGGGATTCGTACATTTCTTTTCCCGTTTTTGGAGACGGGTCGGGAATTTTTACTGTTTCAGCAGACAGTATGGGATATTTACTTAAAAAAGCATTGCCGTAGGGCGCTACTCCCATTATGTTTATAGCTTTGCCGAAATAATGGTTCATATATGTAAGAGCACCCAGCTTTTTTGCCTGGGCGGTGTAATCCTTAATAAAGCCCTTTCCTCTTACCTCATTCAGACCAACGAAATCTGCACCTGTGCTGAGAATTTCATCGGAAAAGTCCTGAAAGGAAATTTTCTTTGTTTTGTAGTTCATACAATGAAGAATGTTGAAGGTCATTATTTTCATAACAGTCACCCTTGAAAAATTTTTTATTATGTAGTAAACTTTAGGCTATGAAGGAATTTATTATAACAAAAAATGATGCAAATCAGCGATTTGACAAATTTATCACCAAAACCGTGCCTTTGCTGCCTCAATCCCTTTTGTATAAATACCTGAGACTTAAAAGAATAAAGCTCAACGGAAAGAAAGCGGAAATTTCAACAAGGCTCAAAGAAGGCGACATGGTCCAGATGTATATAAATGACGAGTTCTTTGCCCCCAAGGAGGAGAAATATTCCTTTTTAGGTGCCGGCAAGGAGTTGAGCATTGTATATGAGGATGAAAACATTCTGCTTCTGAACAAAAAGGTAGGTCTTTTATCCCACCCCGAGGAAGGGGAGTATACAGATACCCTTATTACGAGAGTTCAGAGATATCTCTATGAAAAAGGTGAGTATGACCCGAAAAGTGAGGCTTCCTTTTCCCCTGCCCTTGCCAACCGTATTGACCGCAATACCTCGGGTATTGTAATGGCTGCAAAGAATGCGGAAGCTCTCAGAATTCTCAATGAAAAAATAAAGCTTCGTGAAATAGAAAAAAGATATCTTTGCATTACAATCGGAAGACTTCCGAAAAAGAAGGGCATTGCAGAAGGCTTTCTTGTAAAGGATGAAAAGAAAAATACCGTAACCGTGCTTTCAAAGCCTGTTCCGGGAGGAAAGAGTATAAAAACGGGGTATACCGTAATTGAAACCAAAGGAGATCTCTCTCTTGTAGAGGTGGAGCTTTTTACGGGAAGAACACATCAGATAAGAGCGCACCTGGCATCTCTCGGCAGTCCTCTTTTGGGTGACGGAAAATACGGTACAAATGCTCTTAATAAAAAGTACGGCGGTTATAAAAAACAGTGCCTTTGTTCATATAAAACGGGCTTCACATTCAAGACCGATGCAGGTATTCTTAACTACCTTAAGGACAGATTTTTTGAGGTTGAGGATGTGTGGTTCAGAACAGCCTTTTTTGACGGAACATTAGTTTAAGCTTTCAAAAAGTGCAGAGCAGCCTCTGTATATACATTCATAAGCTTCCTTGAAACGTCCTGTGTACCAGGGGTCATCTACGTCCCCTCCGCCGCAGTAATCAAGGAGCTTTTTTACTTTATTGTCCTTATCCTCTCCCAGCATAAGTGAAATATTTCTCATATTCATTTTATCCATACCGATGATAAGGTCAAAATTTTCGTAGTCTGCTTTTGTCAGTCTTCGGGCGGTTTTTCCTGCAGGGTCAATGCCGTGCATAAGGAGCTGCTCCCGTGCGGGAGGATAAACGGGATTGCCTTTGCCCATAAAAATTTCTTCGTTGCTTGTGGCGGCAGACTCAATGTAAAATTCATTTTCCCTGCTGCTTTTCTTTACTATATCCTTAAAAATGAACTCTGCCATGGGGCTTCGGCAGATATTGCCGTGGCACACGAAAAGTATTTTAATCATAATACGAGTCCTTTAATTTTTCAGCTATTATATTTACACATTCCTCTGGAGTACGATCCGTACAATCTACAGTTATGTCTGCATATTTTTCATAAAGGGGGCTTCTTTCTCTGAAGAGGTCAGGGATACCCGAATTTTTATCCATGGCAATTCCTCTTGTCGTTATATCACCGAGCCGTTTGATAAGCTCGGGAAGCTGTACCTTAAGATATATGATGATTCCGTTTTCAGACAGCTTTTTCATTGCCTTTTCTCCGTATATGGCACTGCCGCCTGTGGCAATTACGGAATTTGTAAAATCCTGCTTCAGTATTATCTCTTCTTCAAGTGCAATAAAATAATCTGTACCCCTTTCGTTTATTATATCGCAAAGGGCTTTTTTTGTTTCTTTCTGTATGAGAAGGTCTGTGTCGGTAAAATCTGCTAAAAGTGTTTTTGCAAGAAGCACTCCCACGGTGCTTTTTCCTGCTCCCGGCATACCTGTCAGAATGACATTTTTCATATATATCACCAAATTAAAAGTATACCATATATATGTAAATATAGCAATGAAAAACAAAAAATCCGCAGAAAAAACTGCGGATATCTTTTAACCTGTAATCCATTGAGCCAGAATTCCTACATACTCTCTCATAACATAGGTTGCAAGCAGAGGATATGGGGTAAATGCGGAAATTCCGTAAAAATTAAGATCTGCATTATTTACAATCAGGGATGCTCTGTATAAATGAAAATTATTTGAGACAATTGCCACATTTGTATTCAGTCCCTCTTTTTCAATTATCTCCTTTGAAAATGCGATATTTTCCTTTGTGCTTGTGGAAAGTCCCTCCATATAAAGTCTGTTCGCAGAAATACCGCGACTTGTAAGCTCACGGTACATACAAAGAGCCTCTGTAATGTCTTCCCCGGGTCCTTGGCCGCCCGAAAGCACGGCATTCGATTCGGGGTTTTCCTTAAGGAATTTTTCTGCTGCTTCAATCCGAAGCCTTAACATCTGACTGGGCTCCTCTCCCTTTACGGAACAGCCCAGGATTATTACAGTAGCATCCGATGGCGGTGTTTTCATTATAGCATCAACAATAAATACGCTCTCTACGGCAAAAAGAAGGGTAAACGCAATATATCCCGTTATCAGCACATTGCGGAAAATTTTGGCTTTTTTATTTTCCTTTATTTTTTTGTTCAGCTTATCCTGAAAAATACCCCACAGGAACAGACATCCGAAGAACAGCATACCGACACTGTTTCCCGCATTAAGTATTCCGCTGAAAACAACGGGTATAAAAAACCATATCCAGCCTGCGGCACCGATTAAAATTTTGAAAATTCTTATTATTTTCACTTCCATCACCATTATCTAATTTACCATAAGTATACATAATAATCAATCTGCTTAAACCATTCTTAATGAAAAAACAAAGTTTCGCTAAAAATTAAAATTACACTTGAAATTTCAAGGTATATATACTATAATGTCATTTACAATATATTTGCTGGTGTGGCTCAATGGCAGAGCAGCTCATTCGTAATGAGCAGGTTGCAGGTTCGATTCCCGTCACCAGCTCCAGAAAAAACACTTCTTCGGAAGTGTTTTTTCAGTTTTATTTGCCTTTCGGCGAGTTATATTGTTTCGCAGTGCTATTGTGCTTCGCACAGTATTATTCGCTTTGCGAGTTTATTGGCGAATAAAATATCCCTGAAACTGTAGGTTTCAATAACACTTTCACGATAGTGAAAATATCACTCTGCCGACAGGCAGAATATCACTGAAAATCAAAATTCTTATTAACATTCTCATCAGAAAAAGACGATTCTTCGGAATCGTCTTTTTTTTCGTATAAAAAAGCCATCGGAGTACCGATGGCTTTGGGTGTGTTTTGATTTTTATCCGAAAATACCTGCAAAAAGATTGCTTATCCATTCAATGATTGAGTTGAAGAAATCTGCAATCTTCTGTAAGAAGGACTTTTCGGTATCGGGCTGCTTTACTGCTGTGTCAGCATTGCATACGTCACAGATGTTGTTTGCATCTGCATCTGTGTGACCCGGTGCGGGAAGGATAATTGTATCTGTTTCGCTGCAAACTGTGCAAAGAACATCCTTGTAGCCTGCTGCTGTGCAGGTAGCATCCTGAGAGGAAACTATCATATGAGTGTGACCGTAAGCAGGAGTAAGCTTCTGAACTGTTTCGTGACAGTATGTGCATGTGCCTTCGAATATGCCGTCCTGAGTGCAGGTCGCTTCAGTTGATACTACATCCTTGAAGGTATGGAAGGGAATGTTAACAAGGAGGGGATATGCTTGTGAATGAATTGTGTTTATTTCCCAGACATTGCTGAAATCAAGTGCGGAAAGCTTTTCTGCATCTGTGAAATCTGTTGCTGTGAGACCTGCTGTGTTTTCTGCTGCTTTGCCGGAGTAAATATCACTAAGGGAATTGCTGTTATTGTAGTAGCAATCAGAAACTGTACCCTGTGACATTGCACCGATAGCGGCCTTTGTGTTGTTTTTAGCCGATGTAACAAGTGCAGTGAAGATACACTTTGATGCTGTTCCGTTAAGAATAAAGCCGAAGATACCGCCGGCATATTCGCCTGTGTTTGAAACATTTGCTGTTGCAATACAGTTTGTAATGTCGGAATGTGTTGAATATCCTACGATGCCGCCTGCAAAGGAATTTGCTGCAACAACTGCGCCGTTGTTCATACATTCGGAAATTTCGGCATAGTCTGCTGCACCTGCAATACCGCCAACCTTACCTGCTTTTTCACTTGAAGCAATTTTGCCGGTATTCTTACAGTATTTTACTGCAGCCTCTGTAAGACCAACAATACCGCCGAGATTTGTTGTGACTGCTCTTATTCCGGCAGTGTTTGTACAAGAGATGATATCAGCTGCAGCATAGCCTGCAATACCGCCGACATTCTTTTTACCTTCAGTGTAAGCCGTGTTTGTGCAGTCTGAAATTTCAGCTGCGCTGTAGCCTGCAATACCGCCACAGAATTCTGTTGTATTATTGCCGATTACAGATGAGGCTGAGCAGGAAACGATTTTGCCTGAATCAATACGACCTGCGACACCACCTGCATAGGTTATTGCATCTACATATGCGGAAACAGTACAGTTTTCAATAACGGTGTTCTTTGCGTAAGCCACAATTGCACCTGCATAGTTGGTTGCATAGAAGCCACCTGTAACGGAAACATCTGAAATAACAGCGCCGTCAGTAAAAGCAAAAAGACCTGCATAATCACAATCAAGATCAAAATCTGAAAGCTCTTTGCCGTTACCGTCAAATGTACCCTTGAAGGGTGTTTCTGCTGTACCGATGGGCTTGAAGCTGCTGTCTGCTGCAATGTCGTTTTCAACAACAATGAACTGTCCGCTGAAGGTATTTCCGTCAGCCACAGCCTGTGAGAAAGCAGAAAGATCTGCAGCTGAGCTTATTGTGTAGGGGTCGTTCATTGTGCCGCTGCCGGGAAGTACGGTGGCAGAAGCCGTGATGCACATAAGTCCTGTAAGCACAACAACAAGCGCAATGCTCAGAACCTTAGAAAATGTCTTTTTCATTTTTTATCCTCCGTAAGAATATATAGTTTTACATAATAAGTATACAACAAAAAAAATGATTGTGCAAGAGAAAATTATTTGCCTGAAAAACCGAGAATTGTTCTGCCGCCGTAGAAATATGCTTCTGCCAGAAAAGATGCCACATTTTCGGGCGGAACCTTCATTCCGTCATACATCCATTGAATAACGGTTTCCCACATTGCTGATACAGCAAAACAGGTGAGATAGCGTTTCGGGTCTTCTTCCGGGAAAACCTTATGCGAGTCGGGTATGTGTTCAAGAAGAGCCTTTTTTATTTTTTTTGCAAGGACATTATTGGGATCGTTACTTACAACAAATTTGCAGATATCTTCATATTCCTTGCAGAACAAAAAGAAACGGAGAAGATATTCTGTAAAATCTTCCACTGTTATAAAGCTGGCCTGGGGTGCTATTACAGTTTCATAAAAAACCTCAAAAATATCATTCTGAATCTGTATTATCATATCATTGATATCTTTGTAGTAGAAGTAGAAGGTGGAACGGTTTACATCTGCTTTTTCTGTCAGCTCTTTTACTGTTATTGTATCAATCGTTTTTGTTTCAAGCAGTCGGAACAAGTGTTCTCTGAGAACTCTTTTTGTTCTTTTTACTCGTCTGTCCTCGTTTCTTCTGGTTTTGATTTCTCCCATATTTTGTTTCCTCCTGTAGATTATCAGACATATATGTGACATCAGACCATAAAATGTATTTTATCAGACAAAAAATACAAAATCAACGGATTTTATGTGAATTTACGATTGATTTGTATAAAAAATAAATGGTTGTTTTCGTGAAAAAAGCATAAAAAAGTGAAAGGATTATATATATTGCCGTAAAATATTTTTATCAGGAGGCTTTTTGCGGAGAAAAATGAGGGCACCGGCAAAAATCAGCCGATACCCTTGATGTTTTTAATTTTATGTGTTGTTGAAAAACGGATTATTTCATTCCGAGGAGCTTTGTGAAAATCTCATTTGCTGCTTCATCCTTTGACATAATGGGAAGCTCGGTTTCTCCGTCCTTTGTTATCATTGTTATGACATTTGTTTCCGTGCCGAAGCCTGCACCCTCAACCTTTAAATTGTTGGCACAGATCATGTCAAGATTCTTCTTCTGAAGCTTCTTTCTTGAATTTTCAAGAAGATCTTTGGTTTCCATTGAAAAACCGCAGAGAAGCTGCCCTTCTTTTTTGTTTTCACCGAGATATTTTAATATATCATCTGTTCTTCCGAGTGCAATTGAAGCTTCGCTGTCACTCTTTTTAATCTTATCTGCGGCTACTGTTTCAGGTCTGTAGTCCGCAACTGCGGCGGCTTTGACTACAATGTCCGAGTTTTCGTATTGCTTTACTGCTTCAAACATATCCTTTGCACTTTCGATATGAACGGTATTTACGAAATCAGGATCCGGAAGGATATCGGAGCCTGTGATGAGGGTAACCTCGGCACCTCTTCTTGACGCATTTTTTGCTAATGCATACCCCATTTTGCCGGTAGAGTGATTTGTTATATATCTGACGGGATCGATTGCTTCCTTGGTAGCACCTGCCGTTACAAGTACACGGAGACCTTTCATATCTTTGGGGAATGCAATTTCGTTTATAATACCTTCAAGAAGCTTTTCGGGGGAGGGAAGCTTACCCTTTCCCGTATCACCGCAGGCAAGTCTGCCCGAATCGGGAGTAATTACATTCCAGCCGTACTTTTTAAGTGTTTCAATGTTATCCTGTGTTACCGCATTTTCATACATTCTTGTATTCATTGCAGGGGCGATAATTTTAGGGCAGGTAGCGGCAAGTACGGTTGAGGTGAGCATATCATCTGCAATGCCGTGAGCCAGCTTTGCAATTACATTTGCCGTAGCAGGTGCAATAATTAAAGCATCAGCCTTTCCCGACAGTGAAATATGGGGGATTTCCGTTCCCGAGTCTTTATCAAAAATATCGGTATGCACCTTGTTACCTGTAAGGGCTTCAAATGTAAGCGCGGATATGAATTCCGTAGCTCCCTTTGTCATAATAACATTTACATTTGCATGCTGTTTTACTAAAAGTGATGTAAGCTCTGCCGCTTTATAGCAGGCAATTCCTCCCGTTATTCCCAGTATTACGGTTTTTCCCTTAAGCATATCAATCTCTCCCGTAAATTAAATTCTGAAAAAATTATACAGAAAATCCCTTTGTTTGTAAATACCCTGGTGAAAAACAAGGATTAAAATTGAACAAAAAACTTGCATTTTTCTTATGCAGTATATATAATGTAATTGGAAATATACGAAGTTCTGCCGATGTACCCTCGGGATATCAGGCAAAAGGACTTTATTTTTCTGCTTATCCATATATGCGCTGTATCATTCTGAACAGCAGCAGGAGGTTTTTTTATGAAAACAAAAAAAAGAAACGAAAAGGTAAAGGACCAGGTTATTTTAGCACTTTTTACTGCGATAGTATTGCTTTTAGCCTTTACTCCCTTCGGACTCATTGACCTTCCGATAATAAAGGCTACGATACTTCATGTGCCTGTTATTATCGGTTCTGTTGTTTTAGGTCCGAAAAAGGGGGCGTTCCTCGGCTTTGTATTCGGTCTTACAAGCCTTATAAAAAATACCACAGCGCCCAGTCTTCTGTCCTTTGCATTTTCTCCCTTTATACCCCTTCCCGGCATAGGAGAAGGCAGCTTTCTTGCAGTTATAATCTGCTTTATTCCGAGAATACTTGTAGGTATTACTCCTTATTTCACCGTAAAGGGTATTGAAAGTGCCGTAGAGAAACTTACGGGAAAGAAAAACAGAGGTATACATTCCGTTGCAACTACAGCCTCTGCAGTTGTGGGTGCATTTACAAACACAATACTCGTAATGGGTATGATATATCTTTTCTTCAAAGAGCCATATGCGGCAGCAAATTCTATTCCCGTTGAAACAGTGCTTTCCGTAATTCTCGGAATTGTAGGCACCAACGGTGTTCCTGAGGCTATAGCAGCTGCCGTAATTGTAACTCCTGTCTGTCTTGCACTTGAAAGAGTAATGGTTCGTCTTAAGATGAGAAGGGAAGACGTATGATTCTTGCCGTAGATATCGGAAATACAAACATCTGTGTTGCTGGCTTCGGTGATGCGGATGTGCCCGTTTTTATAAAAAATTACCCTGACAACCGTTTTCATAATTCCCGTGAGCTGCTGACGGCACTCAGAAATGATATCAACGGCAGCTTCAGTGGTGCGGTGCTCTGCTCTGTTGTTCCGGTTCTTGCTTCAATGGTAAAGGAAGCTCTCGCAGAGTTTATATCCGGTGAGGTTGTGGTTATTGACGGTAATTTCAATGACGGTATGGCAATTTCAGGGTATGACAGAAGAAAGCTTGGTAATGACAGGATTGCAGATATGACTGCAGTAAAAACACTTTACGGTACGCCTGCAGTTATATTTGATATGGGTACTGCAAATACTGTTTCTGTTCTTGATAAAGACGGAGTATTTATCGGCGGTATGATTATGCCGGGACTCGGTCTTTCAATAAATGCCCTTTCTTCGGGTACTGCGCTTCTGCCGGGAATAAAACCTACACAGCCAAATTCCCTTTTAGGCCAGGATACGGTTTCATGCATCAATAACGGTGTTATATATTCGGGTGCTTTTGCAATTGAAGGGGTTTGCTCCCGTGTTGAGGAATTGTTTCATGAAAAGGTTACCGCTGTGGTAACGGGTGGCGCTGCGAAATTCATACTTCCCGTTCTCGGACAAAAAGTTATATATGATGAGCACCTTCTGTTAAAGGGGCTTAAGATTTTATACGAAAAGAAGCTGAGAGATGAAAGCATCCGATGAAAAAAAAGCAAAGGAAATAGCAAAAAAGGTCGCCCTGTCAGGCGGCAGAGCATATTATGTGGGCGGTTTTGTAAGAGACCGCCTTCTTGGTTTTTCCAATAAGGATATAGATATTGAGGTGCACGGAGTAACTCCCGAAAAATTAAGAGAAATTGTGTCGGAGTCGGGAAAAATTCTTGAAATGGGGGAAAGCTTCGGAATTTTCTCTCTTAAAGGTACAGATATTGATATTGCGATGCCAAGGTGTGAGATCGTAACGGGCAGCGGTCACCGTGATTTTGATGTGTCGCTAGATCCGTTTATCGGTACAAAAAAAGCGGCATTGCGACGTGATTTTACAGTCAATGCTCTTATGGAGGATGTTCTGACGGGTGAGGTTATTGACCATTACGGCGGTATTGAAGACCTTAAAAATAAGGTACTGCGACACGTAAGCGATGACAGCTTTCCCGAAGATCCGTTAAGAGTGCTTCGTCTTGCACAGTTTGCAGCCAGATTCGGATTTTCCGTTTGTGAAAAAACAAAGGAGCTTTGCACAGCTATAGCATTATCCTCCCTTTCAAAGGAGAGAATTGAGGGGGAAATGAAAAAAGCCTTGCTGAAAGCGGATAAGCCCTCTGTATTTTTTGAGGTTTTAAGAGAAGTAAACGGACTTGATTTTTGGTTTTCCGAAATTAAACAGCTGATAAATCTTCCTCAGAATCCTGTTTTTCATCCTGAAGGTGATGTGTGGGTGCATACTATGCAGGTGCTTGACCGTGCTGCTTCTTTCAGAGATAAGGTATCAGAGCCGTATTCCTTTATGCTGTCTGCGCTCTGTCACGATTTAGGGAAAATTGAAGCTACGGAAGAAATTAACGGTGTCATTCACGCATATGCGCACGAAAGTAAGGGACTGCCCGTTGTAAAGACTTTTCTTTCAAGGTTTACTTCTGAAAAAAGTGTTATAAATTATGTGCTTAATATGACGGGGCTTCATATGAAGCCGGGAGTTATGGTAAGGGCAGGCTCCTCGATGAAATCTTTCAACAAGCTTTTTGATGAAAGTATAGTTCCCTATGACCTTATTTGTCTGGCTCTCAGTGATGAGGGCGAAAGAAACGAAAATATCGAAGGTATCCTTTATGAAAAGCTTGATATCTTTGAGAAAACAATGTCCCTGCCCCATGTACAGGGAAGGGATCTGATTGAGGCTGGACTGAAGCCCGATAAGAGCTTTTCGGAGATTTTAGAATATGCACATAAGCTGCGCCTTGCAGGAGTCAGCAAAGAGAATGCATTGAAGCAGACTCTTTCATATGCAAGAAAGCTGAATAGATAAAAGACTGCAGAGCCTTTTGCGGGATTTCTGCAGTCTTTTTGTTTTTGGTGATATTTTTGAATCAGAACACAGGATAGGTTCTTCTGTAAAGGGAATTTATCTTTTTGAAATACTCAGTATCAACATTCTGAATTGTTTCTTTTGTGGTGCGGTAGCGCCAGTTTTTCTCGGGTACACCGGGAATATTCATTCTGGCATCCGAGCCGAAGCCGCACATATCCTGGAATGCTATTATTGCCGTGTTGGAGGATGACTTCCATACGGCTTCAATTATTTTACGGCAGGATTCTGACTTGTAGCCGCCGTCCCCCCAGTTGTTTCCCGTAAAGCCTGTATATTCAAGGGCAAAGGCGCGCTCCCTTTCACTTGCTTCCCACAGCCATCCGAGAAGTGTGTTATTATCGTGGGTGCCGCAGTAGTTTACGGAATTTATAGGTGTATTATGAGGCATATGAAGTGAGTCTCCGTCAGGCTCGAAGCCGAACTGCACAACCTTCATTCCGGGGAAGCCTGTATCCTCGAGAAGCTTCGGAACATCCTCACCGAAAATGCCAAGGTCCTCGGCAATAATGGGAAGCTCACCGAAGGCCTTTTTTACTTTATTCCAGAGCTTCATACGGGGGCCTTCAACCCACTTGCCGTTTTTTGCTGTTTTGCTGTCTGCAGGAATTTCCCAGTAAGAAGCAAAGGCTCTGAAATGGTCAATTCTTACGCAGTCGTAGGTTTTGAGACTCTGCTCAATACGCTTCAGCCACCATTTGTAGCCGTCCTTTTCCATGTATTCCCAATTGTAAAGAGGATTACCCCACAGCTGTCCGTCCTCGGAAAAATAATCGGGAGGACAGCCTGCAACAGCCTTGGGCTTTAAGGTTTCCTCATCAATTAAAAACTGTGCAGTGTTTGCCCATACATCCGAAGAATCCATTGCCACATAAATTGGCATATCGCCTATAATTGCAATGCCCTTTTTATTGGCATACTCTTTTATTCTGTTCCATTGTGTGAAGAATATATACTGTGTGAATTTGAAAAAGGCACATTCCTTTTCAAAATTTCTTCTGAGTCGTCGTGCACTTTTATAGTGTGCATATTTTTCGTCCCATTCCCACCAGGGAGCATCATTATGAAGCTCTTTGAGTGCCATAAAAAGAGCAAAGTCAGGGAGCCACGGATTTTTATCTGAAAATTCACGGACCTTTTCTGCTGTTTCTGATGAAATGTTGGAGAATGCTGTTTTAAGAAGTCTCATTCTTTTTTCAAGGGCAAATTCATAATCTGCAGTATAGGGAGAGCCCGTGTAAACATTTTCTTCATACTGCTCTTTAGTGCAAAGACCGTCTTCATAAAGGGCTTTCGGGTCGATAAAAAGAATGTTTCCCGCAAATGCAGAGGCTGAGCAGTATGGGGAATTTGCCTTATCAACGGGGTTAAAGGGAAGCACCTGCCAGTAACCGAAATTCATTTCGTGAAGCTTATCTGCAAAAAACTTACAGTTTTCATCAAAAACTCCGATACCGTAATCGGAGGGGATGGTCGAGATGTGCATAAGCACACCTGAAGCTCTGTTTTTAAGCATATTATCATTTTCCTTTGTAAAAGTAATTGTGCCTATTTTAGCACAGATAGTTTTTGTTGACAATATATTTTTTAACTGTTATTATTAATTATATACAAAAAACATATGCTGCGGGGGAGTTCATTATGCTTAATGACAAAAAATACCGACTTTCGTTTACCGAACAAGCTGAAAAATTAGTAGGACAAATGTCCCTTAAAGAGAAGGTTGTTCTTCTTGCGGGGCATTGTAAGTGGTATCAGAGTATGGGTATCGGATCATACAATTCCGTGCCTTACGGTGCCGGCGGAAATGAGCGCCTCGGTATTTCTCAGATGCTTTTCTGTGACGGTCCCCGAGGCTGTGTAAGCGGTACTTCTACCTGCTTTCCCGTGTCGATGGCAAGAGGTGCTACCTTTGATCCTGAGCTTGAAGAAAGGGTCGGAGGCGCTATTGCCAAGGAAATAAGGGCAAACGGCGGTAATTTCTACGGCGGTGTGTGTATAAATGTGCCCTATAATCCCGGCGGAGGAAGAAGTCAGGAGACTTACGGTGAAGACTCTGCTCATATAGGAAGAATGGCATCTTCACTCGTTAAGGGTGTACAGAATGAAAATGTTATTGCCTGCATAAAGCATTTTGCCTTTAACAGTATGGAAAATTCCCGTTTCTGGGTTAACATCACCGCAGATAAAAGAACGGAAAGGGAAATATATTTTCGTCATTTCAAGGAATGTATTGATGCAGGTGCCGGTGCGGTTATGAGCTCATATAACCGCTATCTCGGTCATTTCAACGGGGCAAATAATTATCTTCTCCGAGATGTGTTAAAGGGAGAATGGGCCTTTGACGGCTTTGTTGTGTCAGACTTTTTCTTCGGTCTTCATAATACCGCAGGCGGTATGAATGCAGGGCTTGACGTGGAGATGAACATAAGAAGAAAATACACATACGGTAACATAAAGCGCGCTCTTAAAAAAGGTAAAATTACAATTGAGCAGATAAATGAGGCAAGTGTGAGAATTGTAAGAACAATACTTGCCGCAGAAAATGCAAAGGGCAATAAAAAATACCCCAAGGAGCTTATTGCCTGTCCCGAACACATTGCCCTTGCAAAGGAGGTTGCGGAAAAGAGCATTACACTCATAAAAAATGAGTATAAGCTCCTTCCCCTTGACAGCAAGAAGGTTAAAAGAATTGCTCTTGTGGGAAATCTTGCAAAGGAAGAAAACATAGGTGACAACGGCTCCAGTCAGGTGCATCCCCCTTACATAAAAACCGTTAAGCAGGCTTTAGCTGAAAATTATCCTTCTGTTCAGGTTGATTTTATTCCCACAAATGCTGTTAACTCAAAAAAATCAGTTATAGAAAAAGCCGATGCAGTAATCTGTGTTGTAGGTATGAAGCACTCCGATGAGGGTGAATACATTGTTGTTATAGGTGGAGACAGAAAGCACCTGGGGCTTAAGCGAAAAGAGCCTGAAATGCTCCGCGAGGTAGGTCGGCTCAATAAAAATACCGTAGCTGTTGTTATGGGCGGCAATATGATAAGAATGAATGAGTGGCATGACAGCATTAATTCAATTCTCTTTGCCTATTACCCCGGTATGGAGGGCGGTACCGCAATAGCAGACATTATTTTCGGCAAGGTGAATCCCGGAGGAAAGCTTCCCTTTGTTATCGGCAAAAAGGACAGCGATTTTCCGCAGGTGAAGTGGCTGAGTTTCCGGCAGGAATACGGCTATTACCACGGCTATAAAAAGCTCCATAAGGATAAAAAGGAAGAAGACTATTCCTACGGCTTCGGTCTTTCTTATACAGAGTTTGAGGTTTCTGCTCCTGTGCTTAAGAATGTTGATGAAAAGACAGCAGAGTTTTCCGTAAGTGTGAAAAACATCGGCGACCGTGAGGGAAGTGAGACCTTACAGCTTTACGTCGGATATGAAAACAGCGCGGTTGACCGTCCCGAAAGAGAGCTTAAGGACTTTAAGCGTGTGTATCTCGGAGTCGGTGAAGAAGCTGAAGTAAGGCTTACCGTAAAAAAGGCTGACCTGGCTTTTTATGGCGATAAGGGCTTTACGGAAGAAGATATAAATTATTTTGCGTTTATCGGCAACAGCGAAAAGGATGCAAGAGAACACAAGCTTACATTCAGATATGCCTGATACAAGCAGTACGATTAAAGTTTATCGGAGTGTTTATGAAAAACAACGATTTTTCTCCCGATTTATATTTTCGGGAGCTTTATAAAAACAGATCTTTTCCTTTTCGTGATAAATCTGCCGAGGAAATAAAAATTACGGCAGCTGAAATCAGGGAAAAAGCCGCAAAGGCATTCGGAATTGATAAAATTCCCTATAAAGTTAAAAATCCTTCCCCTGTTCTGCTTTTTTCGGAAAAGAGAAAAGGTTATGAAATAAAAACACTTTCCGTTGAAATCTGCCAAAATCTCAATATGCTCTGTTATCTTCTTTTGCCCGAAAAAAAGAACGGCTTCGGTGTGGTTGCCGTCTGCGGACACGGGTACGGAGCAAGGCAGATTATAAGACAAAGTAAAAACGGAAAATACAGAAAAATTAACTTTTTTGATAATTACCAGAAAAATTTTGCAGAGGCATTGGTGCACAGAGGCAATACGGTTATTGTTTTTGAACCGATTGCATTCGGGAAAGCAAGGCTCAAAATGGATAGCAGAAAGCCTTTTTATATCTCCTCCTGCGAAACAGTTTCAATGCATTCGTTAATGTACGGCTTTACTTGTGCCGGTCTGAGAATTTATCAGGCAATGTGCTGTGTTGATATTCTGGCAAAAGAGGGACTTCCCCGTTTCGGTATTATGGGAATTTCAGGGGGCGGACTTGTATCTCTTTATACGGCACTTCTTGATGAAAGAATTGAAAAAATTGTGGTGTCCGGTTATGTGAACACCTTCGGGACAAGTGTAATGGCTCGTTGGCATTGTACAGATAACTATATTCCGGGACTTCTCGGAATAGGGGATATGTATGATTTTGCTTCCGCTCTTGCTCCCCGTCCGCTTCTTATTGAGTGCGGAAAAAGAGATAAGCTGTTTCCTATATCAGGATCGGAGGAAGCTGTAAAGAGAATTTCTGATGTATATAAAGCTCTCGGGGCGGAAGAAAAATTTACAGCACACATTCACGGGGGAAAACACGAAATATCAGGACAATTATCATTTGATTTTTTCGGTAGGATGTGAGAAAATGAGAGAATTTATTTTCGGAACTGACTGGTGGACAGATTGTGATGATCTTGCCGCAATGAGAATACTTTTACGCGCACATAAGAATAATGAAATAAAGCTTCTGGGTGTAGGTATAAATGCATGTATGGATTTATCCGCAGCAGCTGTTGACGGTTTTATAAATCTTGAGGGGGTAAAGGATATCCCTTTGGGTATTGACCTTAAGGCAACGGATTTTGAGGGGACACATCTTAAATATCAGAAAAATCTTGCTCCCTTTGCGGTGAAATATAAAAGGAACGAGGATGCAGAAGATGCCGTACGTCTTTACAGACGGCTTCTCACGGAAAGTGACGGAAGTATTGAGATTGTTGAGGTTGGCTTTCTTCAGATTTTTGCCGATTTGCTTTTAAGCGAGGGAGATGACATCTCCCCCGAAACGGGACTTTCCCTTGTGAAAAATAAGGTAAGTTAGGTCTGGGTAATGGCAGGAAAATGGGACGAAGAAGGGGGAAGGGAGCATAATTTCTGCAATAATCCCCGTTCAATAAAAGGCGGAGAAATATTCTGTCGTCTGTGTCCTGTTCCCGTAACCTTCCTCGGCTTTGAAATCGGAATTCAGGTGGTGTCGGGAGATAAGCTGTCTCACGAAGATTTTCTGTATAAGGGGTTTTCTGACCACGGAAGCGAAAACGGAAGATATTCATGGGATCCTATGACGGCACTTATGGCTGTAATGGGTGATGAGGAAAAAGCAGGATATGATACCGTTACGGGAACTGCCCGTCTTGATCCCGAAACGGGCAAAAACTATTTCACAAAAGATGAAAACGGACTTCACAGATATGTTAAAATGAAATTTCCTCCCGAATATTACTCAGATATGATAAATTCACGGATTTAATGAGGTGTTTTATGAAAAAGACTCTTAAAAAAGCGGTAATTGTAATACTCAGTGTGCTTATTTGCCTTGTGATGGCTTTAGGCGGAGCGTTGCTTTATTTTATTGTGCCTACTGTGACTGTCGATTTTTCTCAGCAGTCGGAGCTTACGGGCAGAGCATCGGGCTTTTTATACGGATTCGCTGAGGACGACATTCCTACAGGTGAAATTGCCGAAAGCATCGGGATAAACGCCCTTGCTACAAAAACCGCAGGAGGCCTTCAGCATCCTATCGGTGATGTGAATAATGTTGCTGATACCTTTCTCAGTGCGGGCGGGGAAATGCTGATGGTTTATACCCAGGATATGTATGATACCTGGTATTATCAGCTTGATTCGCTTCCCGAATACAATGAGAAGGTAAAAAAGACCGTTACGGAAATGGAAAATTCTTCCTACCGTGACAGTCTTGTGTATTGTATTTACAATGAAATGGATAACGGAGCGTGGTTGGGTAATTTCTGGGAAGAGGAAAACAGGTATAAATTTTATGAAGCCTGGAAAGAAACCTTCGGCATTGTAAAGAAAATTAACCCCGAAGCAAAAATTGCAGGCCCCGGACATTGCGGATATAACTACGATTTTATAAAAGAGTTCCTTGCCTACTGTAAGAATAATGACTGCCTTCCCGAGGTTGTTGTATGGCACGAGCTGAGCGATCAGTCAATTTATTGGATGGAGCATAATTTTAACGGTTATTATTCCATTTGTGATGAGCTTGGTATTGAAAGACTTCCCGTATGTATCTCGGAATACGGACTTATGCACACAAACGGTATACCCGGAGAAAGTGTGAAGTGGTTATCCCGTCTTGAAAAACAGGATGCATACGGTTGTGTAGCCTACTGGCGCCTTGCCAATAATCTTTCCGACACCGTGGCAGACGATGTGACACCCAACGGAAATTACTGGGTGTATAATTTCTACGGAAAAATGAAGGGCAGAGAGCTTGGCACAAAAGAATGGGATATGATGCATTCAAACATCGGGAACAGGCTGAAGGGAAAATATCCCCTTATGAATAAAGGCTTTATCGCTCTTGCCGCTTTCGATGAGACTGAAGAAAAATTTTATGTTCTTGCGGGCGGAAGCGAAAAAGACAGTAAGCTTGTGATAGAAAACCTTGGCGCAGCATTTTTGGACGGAGATAGCTTTAATGTGAAGATAAGCTGTGTTGATTACAAGGGGTTGGGCGGTGCCGTGAATGCTCCCGAGCTTTGTGAAATGAAAAATATCACCGTAAGAAACGGCAGGTTAAGCTTTACCATACCATGTGAAAGAGGAAGTCAGGCATTCTTCATCGAAATAACAAGGGGTGATGGTGAAAGCTTTGAAAATCCCGTAAAGACTGTAAGATATGAAGCAGAAAATGCAGAGCTTAGCGGTAGGCTTACGGGAACCGATGCGGTTGCGTACTCTGTAAGCGAAGGCAGATGTGTAAAGGGTATTACCCGTGAAACTCCCGTCACTTTTAATGTAAGTGTTCCCGAAGAGGGCGAATACAGACTTGATATGGTGTACGGTAATATGAATACCGGGGAAATGGGAAGAGAAAGTATTGAGGTTGAGATAGCAGGTCTTGATATTGTTAATACTGTCAATTGTCACTCTTCTGTGAAGGAAGACTGTATGGAATGTGTTTCCCTGGTTCTTAAGCTTGACAAGGGTAACAATGAAATTACGGTAAAACCTAAAAATGATGATGTTCTTGTGCTTGACTTCATTGACATTACAAAGAAAACCGAAGAAAAAGTATTTTCTGACAGACTTACTGCAAGAAATGTCAGTGAAGAGAATGCTTATTTTGTTATTGCTCCTTCTGACGGATATTATAAGCTGTCTGAGCTTACCGATGACGGAAAAATAACAATAAACGGCATTGGAATGAAGGGCAACGGAGACGGAATTTTCTATTTCGGCAGAGGGTACAATAAAATTGTTCTTCCTGAGGGAGTGTCATTTGCTTCTGCAGAGCTGCTTTCTGAACAGGGAAACGATTTTGTCTTTACTCCGGATGATGTTACGGTTACGGGCGAGGCTACCGTTGAAGAAAACGGCAATGCAGCAAACGGTAAGCATATCGGTTGGATATCCTCCGATAAGGAAAGCGGTATTGAGTTTAAGGTAAATGTAAGCAAAGACGGTTACTATGCATTTACAATAGAATATGCCAATAATGAGGAAGGCGGATATCACGATTATAATGTTGATCTTGTTGAAAGATATATAAGTGTATATCTTGACGGGGAAAAGCAGGGTAATTACTTTTTCCGCAGTACATACAGCTGGGATAATTACAAAACAAAAACCATAGTGTTGAAGCTGCATAAGGGTGAAAATGTTGTAAGCTTTATAAATGACGGAAGCTACAGCTTCAATAATAAGGTCACTTATGCTCCCGATATCGGAAATATTAAGGTTAATTCGGTTTCATAAAGGAGAATTAATATGATAGATTTTACAAAAAGTCTTTTTGAAAATGCAAAAAACGGACCTCTTGTATGTGCCCACCGTGGTGTGTCAGGTGCGGATATTCCCTGTAACACATTGTCTGCATTTAAGGCAGCATTGGCACAGGGGGCTGATATAATTGAGCTTGATGTATCCAAAAGCCGTGACGGGCAGTTTTTTGTCTTTCATCCGGGAATGGAGAAAGCGCATTTAGGTGTGCCGGTGCTTTTATCTGCACTTCCGGCAAAAATTATAAATAAGCTTCATTTTCTCAATCAGGACAATGTGCCCACGGTGTGCGAAATAAATACTCTTGAAGAGGTACTTACTTTCCTTAAGGGAAAGTGCTATATCAATATAGACAAATTCTGGATTGATATCCCGGGAATTTCGGAGGTCATAAGAAGAACCGGGGTAGAAAATCAGGTAATTGTCAAAACCGATACAACGGAAAAATACCTTAAGCAGGTAGCAAAATATGCTCCCGACTTTATGTTTATGCCCATTGTTTCAAAAAAGGATGAGGTGACCGACCGCCTGGTTTCTGAAGGTGTAAACTGCATAGGTGCGGAGGTTATTTTCAAGCTTGAGAGCGATGATGTCTGCAGCGATGAATATATAAAATCAATGCACGAAAAGGGCAGAATTGTGTGGGCTAATTCCATTGTCTATAACTACAAAGCAGTTCTCAGTGCGGGGCATACGGATAATGTGGCTGTCACGGGTGAAAAGGACAGAGGCTGGGGATGGCTTATAGACAAAAAGTTTGACATTATACAGACAGATTGGTGTCTTATGCTTAAAAACTATATTGATGAGAGAAAAAACGTATAAACATACGAACATAAAAGAAAAGGGATCAACCGCATTAAACGGATGATCCCTGTTTTTAATAATTAAGAATTTTACATTTTCTCAAGCCCTACGGCTGCACGAAGCACAGTTCTTGCATCGAAGGATGTTAATTCACCGTCTTTGTCAATATCTCCTCTCATTTTAAGCACGGAGGTAGTTTTTTCAAGACCTACTGCGGCTCGGAGGAGTATTCTTGCATCGGAGGCATCAATTGTGCCGTTACCGTCTATATCGCCTGTGGTTGGTAAAGAAAATGCATATTCAAAAATATCCCGTACTTTACCGAAACGGTCTGCTTCCTCTGCACAGCCGTAGGCGGCTATGAGAAGCTTCCGTCCGTCCTTTTCTGCATATGCGATAAGGCATTTTCCTGCTTCAGCGGTAGTGCCTGTTTTCATTCCGTGGGCATATTCGTAATAATATTCGCTGTCAGGATTAAGAAGCTCATTTGTGTTGTACCAGTCTATCCATTCACCCGACTGGAAATCGAATCTGCTGTAGTGAATATTTACAATTGAAGCAATTACCTTGTTCTCTAATGCAGCAACTGCAATTTTTGTCATATCCGAAGCTGTGGAATAGTGGTCGGGATCATCCCAACCCTCGGGATTTACAAAGTTTGAATTTTTACAGCCAAGCTTTTTTGCCCGTTTGCACATAAGATCGGAGAAGTAATCAACAGCATCCTCATAGGACATTGAGCTGTTATCCGAGTGTTTTCTTGCAACGTTTACGGCAACTGTATATGCGGCATCATTTCCGGAGGGAAGAAGAAGCGCTGCTATGAGAGTTCTCATTTTAAGCTGTTGGCCGGGCTGTATAAAGCTTACACTTGAATTGGGCTTTCTCAGGTTAATCTCTTCGCCTACCGTTATTACATCCTCGGGATCGTAAACGGATAGGGCAACAAGGGACGTCAGAAGCTTAGTTGTGCTGGCAACGGAAATCTGCTGTTTTGCGTTTTTGCTGAAAATAGTTCTGTTTTCAGTAATATCATAAACAACAAGTGCATTTATGTTTTCACAGAAGGTATTTATCTGCTTTTTATAATCGGTAGCTGCATAAGCAGGTACAAGGGTACCCAGAGCAAGGACTATGCAAAGGGCAGATATGAGAAGGTTTTTCATCCTTTTTTTCATACTTTTTCTCCGATATCCTTTTCGGTCTGACAAATTATGTCAGCTCGTTACAAAAAATTATACCATATCGGGTAAATATTATCAACCGGAAATCTTTGGTATTTTATGAAAAATTAATTGAGAATTGATAAATTTCTTACAATTACGGCATTTTCAGATTTTCCTTTGAGAGTGCGGTATGCTGCTATGAGATTTACGACTGTGCAGATTATTAATCCCACAACGCAGATTACGGGGATAATAAATGTCCAGAAGAGAATAAGTGCCGTTATACCAAGAAAAGCTGTTATTGTTGTTATTTTCAGTTCTTCCTTTATATGAAATTTTAAGTATCCGGAATTTTTATCGGTCATCAGTGAAAGTAATATTCCGAATATTCCCAGAAGATATATAAGCACTGCCGTAAGGCGGTATTCTTTTACCTCATCAGGGGAGAAAAGCTGTGTTTTATCCCATTTGCTCTTATCGTGCTTATCCTTCTTTATCTTTTCTTTTTCTTCTTGCTCTTTTTTCATTTGCAGCTTTATTTCCTCTATCCGTTTTTCCTGTTCTTTTATCTGCATATCAATTTTCTGGCGATATTCTATGAACGGGTCCTCGGCTACAGGAGCTTCCTTTGCGGGATCGCTTCCGTCACAGTTTTTTCCGCAGGTGGGACATACCTCGATTTCGTTTTCGCATTCAAATCCGCAGGAATTACATATTTTCATTTCTGTCATCCTTTCTTTTTTCTTCAATTCTACATTCCCTAAAAGGAAGAAGCAACACACTTAATAAAATATTAAGAATTAAATAATCTCAATTTTAACTCCGGTGTAGTAATGCTGCAGAATTTCCTGCCAGGAAAAGCCCTCTTTGGCAAGACAGCCTGCTCCGTATTGAGAAAGTCCCACACCGTGACCGTAGCCCTTTACACAGAGTGTTACCCCGTTCTGGGTCATTGAAAGGGTAATTGCCGCCGAGCGCAGCGAAAAAATTTCTCTTAGCTGTGCTCCGGAGAAATCCTTTCCGCCTATGGAGATATTTTTAAGAGTTCCTGCCTTTGTATATTCTCCTTCTCCCAGCCATTTTGTTATGTCATCTCCCGGTTTTGCACCGTTTTCCTCCATTCTTTCTCTGAATTCGTCAAATGAAAGTGTTATTTTTGTCTCATATTCCGGTGCAAGAGTATCACCGGGACTTTTTACACTCACAAGATACGGGGCGGAATTACTCCAGACATTTTCCGCATCCTCCGTAAGTCCCGTGCTTATTGCGTGATAGGCAGGAGTAATCAGCCTTCCGTTATAAGTCAGAGAGTAGTCTATTGCCTTGTCCACGGCAGCGGTCAGCTTACTGTAATAGGTATCAAAATCCTCCTTCCAGCGCTTTTTCATTTCTTCCTTTGTGATATAAGCCTGATGCTTTTTCGGATCAGTTGATATTACGGCCCCCTTAAGCGTTTCTTCGCCTCCCGATTGCATTTTCAGTCTTGCAAGGGTAGCGGCGGCACATGCTAAAGCACTCAGAGCCTCCTCGTGAAATTCTGCAGGCATTTCTGCTGCAACAACGCCTGTTATGTATTCTCTGAAATTCATATTGACGACAGTGTTTTCACCGGCAAGAAAAACCCGTATGATGTCATTGTTTTCTTCCGTATGCTGACTTGTCCGGGGCTGATTCCCGGCTATCGTCTCGTATGTCACAAGCGGTACAAATGTTATAAGCAGAGCAGATGTCAGCATAAGCAACAGCAGATTTTTCATATTTTCCACCTTTTTGACAGTAATTTTTCACAAACAAGTCCCACTGTAAGAGCAAGTATTCCCGTAAGCCACACAGGTATCAGAACAGAGAAGGGTGATGTGCTTCCCGTAAGACTTCGCAGGGCTGCAATATTCGTCGGAATAAGAGTCAGAGCTGCAGAATTGATTACGACAAAGCGCACTGTTTCGTTGTCGGCATAACTATTTCCCGTCTGAGCCTTCATTCTTCTCATAGCTTCAATTCCCAAAGGTGTTGCCGCATTGCCGAGTCCCAGAAGATTTGCGGATATGTTGCTGCATATGGCAGAGCCTGCAGGGGTATTGTGATATGTCGGGAAAATAAGCTTCATAAGCGGAGAGAGGAGTTTTTCAATTTTTTTGTGTAGTCCCGATTCTGTCATGATCTCCGTAATTCCGTTCCATAAAGCCATTGTTCCCAGAAGCTTTATTCCGATTGAAACAGCATTTGCCGCTCCCGAGAGAATACCCTCTGAAAGAGAAGCGGTGTTTTTTGTAAGCAGAGCAGAAATAACGGATATGACAACTGAAAGGGCAAAAATGTAATTCATCATAGTATTTTTTATGTGTGGTAGTGAAGAATTATTCCGGACGTAATGTCAGAAAATAAATTATGTGAAAAATATTGACTTATATGGTAAATTATGTTAATTTGTGACCGTATATAAAAATATGAGGTGAAAAAAATGAAAGCAACGGGAATCGTAAGAAAATTTGATGAAAACGGAAGATTTGTGCTTCCTATGGAGCTTCGTAAAAAGCTCAGTATGACAACACAGGATGACGCTGTTGAGATATTTGTTGAAGATGATATGATTATTTTAAGAAAGTATGAGCCCTCATGCGTATTCTGTGCCGGAATGGAGAATCTTGTAGGCTTCAAGGATAAGAAGGTCTGCAAAAAATGTGCCGAGAAAATAAATATTCTTTTTGAAGACTGATACATATGGGAAAAAGTAAAATCAGATGGTCAATGCTGGGTGTGATCTTCACGCTGGCAGGGCCTACAATATTTGAGCAGTTTATGCAGACTGCCGTGCAGTATATTGATACTGCAATGGTCGGGTCTCTGGGCACCTCCGCAACGGCGGCGGTAGGTGCTACCACAACAGTAAACTGGCTTGTGGGAAGCACGGTATCTGCCGTGGGCGTCGGATTTCTTTCATATATTGCAAAAAAGCACGGCTCGGGGGAGCTGTCTGCTGTAAGACGGGCATCTGCACAGAGCGTGCTTGCAGTTTTAGTAACCGGTATATTATTCACTGTTATTACGTTATCTCTCAGCGGTGTGGTGCCTGTGCTTATGCAGGTTGATGAGTCTATCAGGGACCTTGCCGCAAGATATTTCTTTATACTTTATACGCCTATGCTTCCGAGAGCCGCCACAATAATATTCGGAACGGTGCTTCGTGCCGTGGGAGATACGAGAACTCCGATGTATGCGGGAATCGCCGTAAATCTTGTGAATGTTGTGCTGAATTTTTTGCTTATTTACCCTGTAAGGGAAATCTGCGGTATTACCGTATGGGGTGCTGATATGGGGGTTACAGGCGCTGCTGTTGCAAGTGCAATAGGCTTTACGGTGGGCGGCATTATTATGACATATGCCCTTTGGCATCACTCACTTCTTTCTCCGAAAAAGATTTCGATGAAGCCTGACAGAGAAATTCTGAAGCCTTGCCTTAAGGTAGCATTTCCCAATATGCTCCAGCGCTTCGGCACGTGCCTCGGCTATGTTGCATTTGCCTCAATGATTAATTCTCTCGGAGAGGTTGCAACTGCAGCACATACAATTGCAAATACCGTGGAATCTGCATTCTATATTCCCGGTTATGGTATGCAGACAGCGGCAGCTACTCTTGCCGGTAATGCTCTGGGCGCAAAGGATAATAAAAAAATGAAGGAATTTGCGGGAATGACCGTTTTTTCAGAGGTTGTTCTTATGATAGTCTCGGGTGGGCTGCTGTTTATTTTTGCCCCCTTTATGATGGATATTTTCTCTGATTCTCCCGAGGTTATAAGCTTGGGATCAACGGTACTGCGTATGGTTGCCGTGTCCGAGCCCTTCTACGGAGTGTCAATTATTATTGAAGGTATGATGCAGGGTGTGGGCAGAACTGTAAAGCCCTTTGTGTACAACATTATAGGAATGTGGGGAATCAGAATTGTAGGCACATTCATTTTCATTCATTTCTTCTCAGGAGGACTTATTGCTGCCTGGGGCTGTATGATTGCTCACAATATGTTCCTTTTTATACTTTATTTTATTCATTGGATAAGCGGAAAATGGAATCCGCTCAACGAAAAGAATGTAAAAGCACTGAAATAACAGAAAATACCGGCTCGCAGTTGTGAGTCGGTACCGCTTTTTCTTGACTGATTGATTGTATTTTTCTGTCTTTTACGAATAATTTGGCTGAAAAGGAATAGTAAGTCAATAAAACATGTGCATAATGTGTTTTGAATTTTATATAATTTACATATTTTTATCGAGAATATTATGTAAGATTATTATTGAATTAAGGCTTAGCCTGTGCTATTATTATACTTGTGAAAATATGGCGGCCCACGGGCTGTTTTTATGAAAGGACGAATTTATTATGGCTGAAAACAGACTTATCGGGGATTATCCCGTAATCGGTATCCGTCCCTGTGTTGACGGCCGCCGCGGCCCCATGATGCTGCGGGAAAGCCTGGAGCCCCTGGTTTGGGCAATGGCCGAGGCTGCCAAGAAGCTGTTCGAGGAGAACCTGACCTACTCCAACGGCGAGCCCGTAAAGGTTGTCATGGCTGACACCTGCATCGGCCGCGTACCCGAGGCTGCTGCCTGCGCCAACAAGTTCAAGAAGGAAGGCGTGGATATCACCCTGTCCGTCACTCCCTGCTGGTGCTACGGCTCCGAGACCATGGACATGGATCCTCACACCATTAAGGGTGTTTGGGGCTTCAACGGTACCGAGCGTCCCGGTGCTGTATACCTGGCTGTTGTTCTGGCATCTCATGCTCAGCAGGGTCTGCCCGCTTTCGGCATTTACG
>JAZRTO010000077.1:0-27004 GCA_045652065.1 Acutalibacteraceae bacterium | reverse complement strand
CGTAGCTTACGGCTGTACGTACGGATTCCTTCATAACATCACCGAGAGAGCCTGTATATTCAATTTTACCTGTCCCCTGAAGCACTACAGCCTCGGCCTTCAGAAGCTCCCCGCCAACGGCCGTCCAGGCAAGTCCGTTTACCACACCCGTTTCACTTTCAAGGACATTCTCCTCGGGACGGTATTTTCTGATACCGAGAAATTCCTCAAGATTCTTGTCTGTTATATCAAGTCTTTCCGTCTTGCCGTCAGCAAGGCGGACTGCTTCCTTTCTCATCAGAGCGGCAATTTTTCTTTCGAGAATTCTGACACCGGCTTCTCTTGTATAGCCGTCAATTATAACTCTTAATGCAGCATCGCTGATTCTGATGTTTTCCTTTGAAAGGCCGTGCTCCTTCATCTGCTTAGGGATTAAGTGCTTCTTTGCTATTGAGAATTTTTCCTCATATGTATAGCTGCCTAAATCTATGACCTCCATACGGTCACGAAGAGCATCGGGAATCTGATGCTTGTCGTTTGCGGTGGTGATGAAAAGCACCTTGCTTAAATCCGCAGGAAGCTCGATATAGTGATCACGGAAGGAGTGATTCTGCTCACCGTCAAGGACCTCAAGAAGTGCGGAGGCAGGATCTCCCTTGAAATCTCCACCTAATTTATCAATTTCATCAAGCAGCACAAGGCAGTTCATGCTCTTTGCCTCAATAAGGGCATTTACGATTCTGCCGGGCATTGCACCGATGTAGGTTTTTCTGTGACCGCGGATTTCAGCCTCGTCCTTTACACCGCCCAAGGAAATGCGGACATAATTTCTGCCCGTAGCCTTTGCAATGCTTCTTGCCACACTTGTTTTACCCACACCGGGAGGACCTGCAAGACAGATAATCTGACCCTTTATATCGGGTGACACAATAAGAGCGGCAAGCATTTCGGTGATGCGCTCTTTTACACCTTTAAGTCCGAAGTGATCCTTTTCAAGAACCTTCTTTGCCTTTGAAAGGGATGTATTTTCCTTTGTGAATTTTCCCCAGGGCAGCTCAAGGCATTTTTCTATGTAGGAGCGAAGCACATTACCGTCAGCTGAGGAGGGGGACATTCTTTTAAGACGGCCTACCTCATTGAGAAGCTTTTCCTTGTGAGTATCGGGCATAAGGGAGGAATTGATTTTTTCAATGAGTCCCGAGGACTCATCACCCTCAAGGTCGCCTAATTCCTCAGTTATTGCCTTCATTTCCTCGCGAAGATAGTATTCGCGCTGATTCTTGTCCATCTGCTCCTGAACCTTGTCCTGAATCTGGGAATCAACTCTTAAAATTTCCGTTTCTCTTGCAAGAATACCGGCAAGCTTTTCGCTTCTCTCATATACGTTAACCGCACAAAGCACTGCCTGCTTGTCCTCAATGGGAAGCATTATATTTCCTGCAATATAGTCACAAAGCTCACTTAAATCCTTGCTCTCGTATATTTTCTGAAACATATCGGGAGTCATATGTCTTATGAACTCTGCATAGTCATCAAAGAAATTTTTGATACTGAAAATAGAGGCAGCATCAATAAGCTGCTCCTTTCCTTCAAACTCACGGGGAGCAGTCAAATCATCGATAAGAGGATTTACTCTTACCTTGTAATAGAGTCTTTTTGACAGAAATTCATCAATTGTTGCTCTGTATTTACCCTCAACAACAACCCTCATAACAGCGTTATTGTCGGGAAGCTTTATTATCTGACGTACGGTACCCACAACACCTACGGGATAAAGGTCATTTTCATCAGGCTTTTCCACCGTGATATCCTTTTGTGTCACAAAGAAAAGATCCTGACCGTTGGCATTTTTAAGTGCCTGAAGAGACGAGCGTCTTCCCACATCGAAATGAAGTGTCATACCCGGGAAAAGTGTCACTCCGCGAAGTGGTACCATATTGAAAACATTGTTACTCATAAATGAAAAAACTCCAAGACTAATTTAATTTGCACCTGATACGGTGATTCCGTCAAAAGCGGCATAGGGCATAATGCAAGAGCCGTAATTGACGCTTTCAGAGGAAATACCTCTGATATTCTTAAGCATATGGGCAATATTTCCGCTTATCATTGTTTCGGAAATTGCACCTTCGATTTTTCCGTTTTTAATAAGGAAGCTGTTTTTGGCAACACCCGAGAAATCGCCGTTGCCTGCAGGCTCACCGCCTGAGAAGCGGCAGACTAAAATACCGTCAGTTATACTGCCGATAATTGTATCGAGATTATTTTCTCCCTCTTTCACACGGACACAGCCGCTTGTAGAAGGGGAACGCTTAAGTCCCGTTTTTCTTGCGGCATACTCTGAAAGACAGAAGCTTTCGAGAACACCGTCCTTTATAATGTCATAGTTTTCAGCCTTATAGCCGTCTGAGGTTATTCTCTCACCGCAGACAATTTCCTCTGAAAGAGGGATAACGGAAAGAGTGAAATCCTTTCCCGCTACCTCTTTTCCCAGGCTGTCCTTCCAGGGAGATGTGCCTTCAATAAGAGCAAGGTCTCCTGCAAAAGAATCGGTTATATTTGAAATAAAGTCGCAAAGGCAGGCAGGTGAAAATACCGCAGTACCCGTAAATTTACCTGAGAAGGGCTGACCTTCAAGCTCCTGTACCGCACGCTCGAGCATAGTTCTTATGTCGGCAGATTCAAGAATATCCTGATTGGGGTCAAGGAAATCCACTGCGGCACAGTTAAAGGATGTTACATTTTCATCGTTATGCGCAGAGTACATAATGCTTACGGAGTAAGAGCCGTCCTCTTCAGTAAAAAGCACACCGTTGGTGTTGGCAAAAACGTGCTTTCCGTAAGAGTATGAAGCAATTACCTGCTCCAGCATAATTTCGGGGAACTGTTCCTTCACATCGTTATTGAACTTTATAAGTGAACGGAAAAAGGCTTCCTTATCGGGAGAAAGTGCACCGGATACAAAGTCGAGATTTTCTTCCTTGGGAGAAATTGAAAGAGCCTCGTCACGGACACCTGTATTTGCTGCAGCCATGCATTCTGACACGGCATTATCAATTGCTTCCTTATCAAGCTGATTGACCGCGGCTGTACCCTTTCTCATATCCTTTAGAACCTTCATGGATGCACCCGAATTGAATACACTTCTTATAAGTGAAAATTCGCCTGCATCTATGTTGAATTCCTCAACTCTGCCCTCGGAGACACTTACCTGGGCATCATCAGCCCCCTCTTTTTTAAGGGAGGAAAGTATATATTCAGCTGCTTTTTTAAGATTTTCCATATTATCTGCCTCCGATATTTACTTTACATCTGATAGCGGGACCGCCCATTGAAACTGCCATAGGCTGCTTCTTTCCGCAGTAGCCTGCGAAATCCCAGCTTACGTTATCAGAAAGCATATCAACGGTTTTAAGCATATTGAAGGCAACACCCGAGATCGTGGTATCCCTGAGGGCTCTTCCGAGCTTTCCGTTTACGATTTCATAGCCCATTGTGATACCGAACATAAATTCACCTGTGGTATCCGCCTGACCGTTCTGTGTACGGGTAAGATAATAGCCCTTGTCAATTGAGGCTATCATATCCTCTAACTTATCCTTACCGGGATGAATTGCCGTGTTTCTCATTCTGATAAGAGGCTCGTCGGAGAAGGCATATGCACGGGCATTACCGAGAGGCTGTACACCGAAATGTGCTGCACTTTCAAGGTTATTCATATAACCCGTAAGAATACCGTCCTTAATAATGACCGTATCCTTGCAGAGTGTTCCCTCATCGTCAACATAAACGGGAAGAGGTGCTCTTTCACCGAAAGCGGTATGAGCAAAGTCAGTAAGGCTCACAAGGGGCGAAGCCACCTCTTTACCGAGATTTGTGCTTGCCACACTTCCTGCAAGAACAAGATCCGCTTCAACGGTGTGACCTACTGCCTCGTGGGCAACCATACCTGCAATTGATGAGTCAATTATACAAAGGGCTTCACCTGCTTCAGGGAAGATACCCTCTTTTTTAGCCATAAGCTCCTCATAAAGTGAGTCAATCTGCGGAAAGAGAAGAGAGGGATCGCAGTAGTGGTCTGGGAAATATCCCTCACCGCCGCCGAGCACATCAAAAAGCTCGATATTTGAGCCGTCTGAAGCCTGAGCGGACATTGAAACTATCATATAGGTTCTGGGGAAAAGCTGATATGCAAAGCTTCCCTCCGAGGTACAGAGTGTCTTTTCTATGGTTCCCGTTGAAAGTCCCACGTGACGGGATGTAAGGTCGGGATATTTCTTTTCAATGTAGGAATCAATTTCCCTGGCAAAATCCACAAGTGTTTTCTGAGGCACATCAATAAAGGAGCGGGGCTCGGTATAGGATACACTTCCGGCATTGGTAAGAGGTCCCTTACCCAGGGGACAGCCTGAATTGAGAAGCTCGGCATTTTCCTTTGCACTTAAAAGCACCTGACGTGCGCTTTTTTCGTCTGTAAGACTCTGCGAAGCAAAGCCCCACACACCGTCTTTATATACACGGGCACCTATGCCCTTTGATACTGATGACATATTTCCCACAAGAGAGCCTGCAACAACGGAAACTCTTCTTGTGCGTGAGGTCTGGGAACGCAGCTCAGCGTGTTCACCGACTTCGGATATAAGCTTTTTCATATAATCGTTCATTTGTATCAGCCTCCGTAATGATTTATAATACCATAAAAGCTAAAGTAATGCAAGAATTATATTATATATTAAATAGTACTTTACAAAACGAAAAATATTTGCTAAAATAATAGGCAAAAATTTCACCTCACGGAGGTTATGTTATGAATTACACATCAACACGAAATGACACACTCGCGGTGTCATCAAGCTTTGCGATTGCAAACGGCATTTCTGCAGAGGGCGGTCTTTTTGTCCCCACAGAAATTCCTAAGGTTTCTGCAGAGTTTATTGAATCCCTTGTTCCTATGACCTACATTGAAAGAGCAAGAAAGGTTCTTTCACTTTACCTCACAGATTTTTCAAAGGAAGAGATTGATGAGGATACACTCGGTGCTTATGCTACGGGCTTTACCCACGAAAAGGTAGCTCCCCTTAAGAATATTCACGACAATGTGAATGTGCTTGAGCTCTGGCACGGTCCCACCTGCGCATTCAAGGATATGGCATTACAGCTTCTCCCCTACCTCCTTACAGGCTCAGCAGCAAGAATGTCTGACGGTAAGGAAACAGTTATTCTCGTTGCCACATCAGGTGATACAGGTAAGGCTGCTCTTGAAGGCTTCAAGGATGTAAAGGGCACAAGAATTCTTGTATTCTATCCAAGCGAGGGCGTAAGTGCCGTTCAGAAGCTTCAGATGACAACCCAGCAGGGTGAAAATGTAGGCGTATGCGCTATAAAGGGCAACTTTGACGATGCACAGACCGGAGTAAAGACCATCTTCACGGATACGGAAGTAAAGAAGATGCTTTCCGACAACAACAAGACCTTCTCCTCTGCCAACTCCATCAACTGGGGCAGACTTGTTCCTCAGATTGTTTACTACTTCTCAGCATATGCGGATATGATAGAATCGGGACAGATTAAAAATGGCGAAAAAATCAATTTCACCGTTCCCACAGGCAATTTCGGAAACATTCTCGCAGCATACTATGCTATGGAAATGGGACTTCCCGTAAACAAGCTTATCTGTGCTTCAAATGCAAACAATGTACTTACAGAGTTCATTGAAACAGGAAAATATAACCGTTTAAGAACATTCCACACCACCGTTTCTCCCTCAATGGATATCCTTGTTTCAAGCAATCTTGAAAGACTTCTTTACCACTTGAGTGAGAACGGAAGTGCGGAAATCAAGGAGCTTTTCTCTGCTCTTTCCGAAAAGGGTGAATACACCGTACCCGCTTCAATGCTCTCAAAAATTCAGGCTGTTTTCGCCGGCGGCTGCTGTGATGACGAAATGACAAAGGCTACCATCGGAGAAACCTTCAAGGCATACAATTATCTTGCAGATCCCCACACAGGTGTTGCAATAAATGTATACAATGAATACCGTGAAAAAACAGGTGATAAAACACCTACCGTTATTGTTTCAACCGCATCTCCCTACAAGTTCTCACCTGCAGTTCTTGAAGGATTGGGTGTTACCCCTTCTTCCGATGATGAGTTCGATATGATAGCAGCTCTTGTAAGCGCATCAGGTGTCAAGGCTCCCGCAAAGCTTACCGAATTAAAGGGTGCCCAGCCCCGATTTACCGAAATCTGCGAAAAGACCGATATGAGAAGCGTAGTTTACTCGATGCTGGGTCTGTAATAAACCCCGTTTTCTCAGAATATTGCTTTCTCAGATACCGGGTGTCTGTGAATTCTTCATTATGAAGGTTGCACAGCAGGTATCGGTACACGAGCAAGCGTTTTTATTGCTTACCTTGATAGATTCAGCTGTGCAGCCGCAGTCTGTGGTATGATATACACAGTTCTTAGCATCACAGCTGAT
Source organism: Acutalibacteraceae bacterium (assembly GCA_045652065.1). Taxonomy (GTDB): domain Bacteria; phylum Bacillota; class Clostridia; order Oscillospirales; family Acutalibacteraceae; genus RUG806. The sequence goes on along the minus strand of JAZRTO010000077.1, from coordinate 20,544 downwards.
ATTTCTGTTTTCTTTACTACATTTTTTATTCATTTTTACATCTCCCGATATATTATCGATTTTCCCCGGGGATTTTCGGAGGAACGAAAGCGCTTCCGTAAAAAGTATCCTTTCTTTTCGGTTTTTTATTACGGGAAATTTCTGTTAACAAGGAAAATTTATGTCAGTTTTTGTAATTGCAGACCCTCATCTTTCACTAGGCAGCGAAAAGCCGATGGACATATTTAAAGGCTGGCAGGACTATACCTCCCGCCTTAAAGCTAACTGGGAAAAGCTTGTTTCTCCCGGTGATACCGTTGTGGTTCCCGGAGATATTTCCTGGGCTATGTCTTTAGAGGAAGCAAAGGAAGATCTGAAATTCATAGACTCGCTTCCCGGGAAAAAGATAATCGGCAAGGGAAACCACGATTACTGGTGGGGAACAATGAGGAAAATGAATTCATTTCTGGAAGAAAATGAGTTTCACAGTATAAATTTCCTCTTTAACAATGCATATGAAGCAGAGGATATTGCAGTCTGCGGTACAAGAGGCTGGTTTTTTGACGATAAGGCAGATAATGCAGAAAAGGTAATAATGCGTGAGGCAGGACGGCTTTCCGCGTCAATTGAAGAAGCGCTTAAAACAGACAAGGAGCCTGTTGCCTTTATGCACTATCCCGTGGTATATGAATCCGGTGTGTGTCAGGAGCTTTTAGATGTACTGAAAAAATACGGAATCAGGCGGTGCTATTTCGGTCACATTCACGGTGACAGAACGGGACGATATGAGAAATATGAGCATGAGGGAATAACTTTTTCTCTCATTTCAGCGGATTTTCTCGCATTCTGCCCAAAAAAAATAATGCTTTAATTATATTATTCTCTGTTTTTTTTGTAAAAACAGTAGAAATTTAAAAAGCAATCTGCTATAATATTGTGGTTATTAATTTACTGCCGACAGGCAAATTTGGTCAGGAGGACTAATAAAATGTTAATTTCAGCAGAAAAGACAGGCAAAAACGAATTTTCAGTTGCTCTTTCCATTGATGCAGATACCTTTGAAAAAGCAATTCAGAAGGCTTACAACAAGGAAAAGGGCAATATCGCACTTCCCGGATTCAGAAAGGGCAAGGCTCCCCGTAACATGATTGAAAAGGTTTACGGCGCAGGCGTATTCTATGATGATGCACTTGACATCGCATTCCCCGAGGTTTATGAAGCAGCTCTCACAGAAGCAGGCATCACTCCCATCGACAATCCCTTCGACTTCGACATCAAGAAGATCGGCAAGGAAGGCGTTGAGCTTACCTGCAAGGTAACAGTTAAGCCCGAAATCACAATTGAAGGCTACAAGGGCATTTCTGCAGTTAAGCCCGCAACAGAGGTTACAGACGAAGAGGTAGAGGCTGAAATCACTCTCAAGCTTCAGCAGAATGCAAGAATCATCTCCGTTGAAGATAAGGCTGTTGAAAACGGCAACATCGCAGTTATCGACTTTGAAGGCTTTGTAGACGGTGAAGCATTTGAAGGCGGCAAGGCTGAAGAATATGAGCTTGAAATCGGTTCAGGTTCTTTCATTCCCGGATTTGAAGAGCAGATCATCGGCCACAGCATCGGTGAAGAGTTCGACGTAAACGTTACCTTCCCCGAAGAATACTCAGAGCCTCTTGCAGGCAAGCCCGCAGTATTCAAAATCAAGCTTCACGCTATCAAGGCTAAGGAGCTTCCCGAGGCTAACGACGATTTTGTTAAGGATGTTTCCGAATTTGTTACACTTGACGAGTACAAGGCTGACATCAGAAAGACTCTTGAAGAGCAGAAGGCTAAGTCCTCCGAAAACAGCTTCAAGAACGAAATCTACAACAAGCTTGCTGAGCTTGTAACAGATGAAATTCCCGAGGTTATGATTACCCGTTCCGTTGAAGGTATGGTTAACGAGTTCAAGTACAGAGTAGAAAGCCAGGGCATCCCCTTCGAGCAGTACCTCGGATACCTCGGTATGAGCGTTGACTCCCTCAAGGATTCCTACAAGGAAAGAGCAGAGCTTGACGTTAAGGTAGAGCTTGCTCTCGAAAAGATTGCTGAGCTTGAAGGCGTTGAGGTTTCTGACGAAGACGTTGAAGCAGAGCTTTCCGCTATGGCTGAAAAGTACGGTGTAGATCTTGACACAGTTAAGAAGGCTGTACTTCCCGAAACAGTCAAGAAGGAGCTTAAGGCAAGAAAGGCTGACGAAATTGTTATCGCTAATGCAGTAGAGGAAGGCGCTCCCAAGAAGAAGGCTGCTAAGAAGCCCGCTGCTAAGAAGACAACAAAGAAGAAGGCTGAAGCTCCTGCAGAAGAAGCTGCAGAAAAAGAAGAATCTGCCGAATAAGATTCAGGATATCCGCCAACAATGAAGCGGAAAGGATAAATTTTCCTGATTACGGCTGATTTCGGCACATATACTGAACGGTCGGGGATATACAGATATTTCCGGCCGTTTTACAAATAAAGACTCTTTACGAAAGACCGACGAAAATTTTCAGCGTCTTCAGAAAAGAGTCTATTAACACAGGAGGATTCACTATGTTACCTAATCCCTATATGTCACTTGTTCCCACCGTTATCGAACAGACAAACCGCGGTGAAAGAGCATACGACATTTACTCAAGACTTCTCAATGACAGAATCATAGTTCTCTCCGAAGAAGTAAACGATGTTACGGCAAGCCTTGTTGTGGCACAGCTTCTTTTCCTTGAGGGTCAGGATCCCGAGAAGGATATTTCTCTTTACATCAACTCCCCCGGCGGCTCTGTTTCCGCAGGCTTTGCAATTTTTGACACAATGAATTACATCAAGTGTGATGTTTCCACTATCTGTATGGGTATGGCAGCTTCTATGGGCGCATTCCTTCTTGCAGCAGGCGCACCCGGAAAAAGATATGCACTTCCCAATGCGGAAATTATGATTCATCAGCCCTTAGGCGGTGCAAGAGGTCAGGCATCTGACATCAAGATTGCAGCTGACCACATTCTTAAAACCCGTCAGAAGCTCAATGAAATCTTAGCAAAAGAAACAGGCAAGCCCATTGAGGTTATTGAACGCGATACAGACCGCGACAACTTTATGAGCGCAGAAGAGGCTCTGCAGTACGGTCTTATTGATAAGGTTCTTTATAACAGATAAATCGGGAGGAAATTCCATTGGCTAAATATGACGATCCCAAGGATAAGCTTCGCTGTTCGTTCTGCGGAAGAACACAGGACCAGGTTTCAATGCTCATTCAGGGCCCCGATGCATTTATATGCGACGAGTGTATTGAAAACTGTGTAAGCATTATTTCCCAGGGTGACGGAAATCCGAAAAAAAATTCTAAGAAAAAGACTTCATCTCCCCGTATTCTTCCCAAGCCCGAGGAGCTGAAGGCAAAGCTTGACGAATATGTTATCGGTCAGGATCAGGCAAAAATTGCCCTTTCTGTTGCTGTTTATAATCATTATAAGAGAATTTACAGAAAAGCTAAGACCGATGTTGAGATAAACAAGTCAAATGTGCTTCTTTTAGGCCCCACGGGTGTAGGTAAAACCTTCCTTGCACAGACACTTGCAAAAACACTTGACGTTCCCTTTGCCATTGCGGATGCCACCACTCTTACAGAGGCAGGCTATGTAGGTGAAGACGTTGAGAATATTCTCTTAAGACTTATTCAGGCAGCTGATTTTGATATTGAAAAGGCTGAACGCGGTATTATCTATGTTGACGAAATAGATAAGATTGCGAGAAAAAGCGAAAACACATCCATTACGAGAGATGTCAGCGGTGAAGGTGTTCAGCAGGCACTGCTTAAAATTCTTGAGGGCACTGTTGCCAATGTTCCTCCTCAGGGCGGAAGAAAGCATCCCCAACAGGAATTTTTACAGATAGACACAACCAATATTCTTTTCATCTGCGGCGGTGCATTTGACGGCATTGAAAAAATCGTAGAAAAGAGAATGGGTAATTCAGTGCTTGGCTTCGGCTCGGAAATTCTTCTGAAATCTGAGCTCGATTCTGACTCTATTATGTCAAGAGTCATCCCTCAGGATCTTGTAAAGTTCGGACTTATCCCCGAGCTTGTGGGCAGACTTCCCGTACTTACTGCCCTTCGCAATCTTGACGAGGAAGCACTCATAAAAATTCTCAGAGAGCCTAAAAATTCTCTGCTGAAGCAGTATCAGGGTCTTTTTGCGATTGACGATGTTGAGCTTGAATTTACCGACGAGGCATTCTCTGAAATTGCCAAAGAGGCATTGGAAAAGAAAACAGGCGCCAGAGGTCTTCGTGCAATAATGGAAAAGGTTCTTCTTCCCATTATGTACACAACGCCCTCAGATGCAAGCATTGAAAAAATCACAGTAACAAAAGACTGTGTCCTGAACGGTGAGCTTCCCGAAATAACAAGAAATCCCGCAAGGCTTACCGCAGCAAAAAATGCCCTCAATCCTACAATAGCGTAATAAAAAGACTCTCCCTGAAAACGGGAGAGCTTTTTTAATCTGTAATCATATAGAAGTTCTGAATTTTTTCAAGCTTATAATATTCTTCCTTTGCCACACGGAAGCCCAGCTTTTCATAGAAGCCTACATTGTCGGGATTCTGGGTTTCAAGACCGATTTTATATCCCTTGGAGAGCATATCCTCAATACCCATTTTAAGAAGACGGGTGGCAATACCCTTACCCTGATGCTCCTTACCCACAAAAACGGGAGATACAATATAGGTTTTCTCATCAAATATATCCTTATTATCAAGATGTGAATATGCCATAAGGCACTTTATTGTAAGCGGCAAGTAAAGCACCAAAAAGGGCCAGTTGATGCACTGTAAAAACTGCCACATTGTATAGTCATAATGAGCCTCACGGAGAATGAGAAGCCCCCTCTGCTCTTCGTCGAAATAGAAAATATCCTTCTTTTTTGACGAATTAAGACGAATCAGCAGCCAATGATAAATGAATCTTTTTCTTATTTTTTCATTTTTGCAGGCAAAGACATAAACAGGGTCATTAACATAAGCCTCCGAAGCCATTTTTGCATAATATTTAAGTGTTTTTCTGTCAATTTTATTGTTTGCCATAAGCTCACTCCCTTATATATAAATTATATCATATCATATAAGAATAATCAACCGCACAAAAAGAGCATCTGCACAAACGGCAGATGCTCTTAACTTTAATACGGGAGAAAACAGGGTGATTTATGCGCACCTTCCCTTTTTACGGATTGTTTACAATACCGGCAAAAAGCGGTGTCGAATTATCCAGGGTAATCACAAAACCGAAGGGACGGTCAAGAATAAAATCCACCTCATCATCGGGCGGTGCTGCGGCTCCTGCCCCTCTTATGACTGTATAAGCGGCTGCCTGTACGCCCTCCTCGTCAATTTTTACTCTGACTCCGTGGGATACTTCATCAATAAACATACCCTCGGGGTTTTCGGCTAAGGGTGAAAAATCGGAAAGGGTACTGTCTGTTACATCGGTTATACCAAGCCTTTTAAGTCCATCAATAACATTTCTTTCACTTTCTGCGTCAAATTTCGGAATTGACATATTAACCTTAATATATTTTCCGTTTTCGTTCTCGCTGTAAAGGTCATTTCTTGTAATAAGCTCAAGAAGCTCTGGGTCGGCGAAAATTTCATCCGCATCAACACCCTCATCGGGGAGAATAAACCACATATGCCCGCCAATATTGAGACTTAAAGATATGGCGGCATATTTTTCACCCCAGAAATAGTGCATATCCCTTGAAGCCTTCATAAAGGACACCGTTTTGTCACCTGAGGGGGTATGGAAGCTACCGCTTTCGGTTTTTGAGGGAGCAAACTCATCAGTCCACTTTGTTCCGTAAAGAATGGTTGAGGCAATTGACATTACCGTGTCCTCATACATTTTTATGTCGGGCTCGAGAAGTCCGTCGGTATTATCGGAAATCCATTTATTCAGCATAGTATTATATTTCTGAGAGCCCATTGTACCGCTGAAAACCGAAGCATAATAATTCTTTGCTATAGTATTTACTGTCTGATTGTTGTATTTCACAAAATCATTCAGCCAAAGTGAATTTGCCATTATGCTTTTCATAGCACCGTCATCGCGGTAGTTTTTCTGCCAGATTTTATTTGCCTTATCACGGAGATTTTCAATTGAATCTTCACCTAAAAGCTCAAGTATCTGCTGTCTTGAATTACCGTCACAGGTTTCTGAAAGCATACTGAGAGCCATATAAAGATTAAGGGGAGATATGATATTATTTTCATCCTCGGTATCTGTCAGAAGCTCAGATATAAGTGTCTTAGAAAAGCTGACAATACTGTCAGTTTCGACTTCAATCCCACACATCTCACGTCTGTCATCTGCCCATTTTCTGAAAGCAGGGTCAAGCTCTCCTAAAAAGGGGTATCTTGCCATTTGGGGATATTCGGCTTTTGCAAGAGCTACGGGCTTTATTTCTTTTTTAGAGGAACCGGGAGCTTTTGTGGGGGACTGCGTATCAAGCTCCGTTTCAGGAAGAGTTTCTCCAGAAGGAGGAATATTGCTTCCCGTAAAAAAGCCTGAGTTATACACTATACCCAAAGCAAGAATAACAGCAAACACTGCAGCAAGTGACATTATTACGGATAATTTCGGCTTTTTCTTTTTCTCGGGAGTGAAATTTTCCGCTTCAATTACAAGTCTTTCATCAATTTCACCTATTGCTTCATAAAGCTTTTCTCTTTTCATACTGTTACTCCTTTCTCTGTCAGTTCTTTTTTCAACTGTCCTCTTAATGAAAACAGCAGGGATGATAGCTTTGACGGCTGCATATCAAGCTCACCTGCAATATTCTTTACACTTTCACCGTACCAGTACCGCTTTACGAAAACCGTTCTGTTTTCATCGGTTAAGGTGTAAAGCCAGTCAGAAATAACCGAGGACAGATATTTCACTTCAACCTCATCCTCAACACTTACGGGCGAGGGTATACATTCCTCCAATTCGGACAAAAGAACACATATTCCGCTGTTTCTTTTCTTAGCGGTATTTTTTCTATAGAGGCTAAGGGCTGTATTTCTCGTGATTTTTCCTATGTATGCCTTGAAAAAACCGGGACACTCCGGTGGGATTGAATTCCACAGCTTCAGATATGTATCATTTTCACATTCCTCAGCATCTTCCCTCAGCCCTGTTATATTAAAGGCAATATATCGGATAAAGTCACCATACTTCCCTGCCGTCTCACGGATTGCTTTTTCGTCACGACTGAAAAACAGTTCAATAATTTTCACATCATCCATATTTTTCCCTCCTCAACAACAAAGACGCAAAGTAATGTAAAATATTTAAATATTCTCATAAAATATTTATAAGAAAAAATCTTATGATTTTTCAACCCCCTACCCCCAATCTTGGGGGCTGTAGGTATTTCCTGTATAAAAAAAGAAAAACGCCCTTTAAGAGCGTTTTCTTTACAGATCTGTTAAAATAAAAAAACTTAGCCTTCGGGAACTACTTCTTCACCTGCGCCGCCGTCAGCATCGGGAGTTGTTGTTGTGCCGGCACCAATACCATTTATAAAGTTAAGGATAGCCATAAGAAGTCTTTCAAACATTTTGATAAACTCCCAGATGAAGCCATAATCGCCTTCCCATGTAGATGTGTTACCTGTTGTACCGCCTGTTACACCACCGATGATTGTGAAATCGCCTAAATTCATTATATTCACCTCACTGTACAATTTTACATTATAAAAATGCATATTTATATTAGCACAAAATTTTTTTATTTTCAACACTTTAAGGAAAATTTTTAAATTATTCATACAAAATGTAATTTTTTATTAATTTTAACATCTGTATTTTCACAGTAAAAGAAAAAACCGACGTTTTCACGTCGGTCATTTAGCAAAATGCTATTTTCTGCAAAAAAAGTCATTATTTTGCATCTTCGTCTGAATTCCCGGGCTTTGAGCTACCGGATAACTTTGCGAAAAGCGCCTGAAACATTTTTATGATTTCAGAAAAAAATTCCGCAAAACGAGCAATATAATCAGTTACATTCATATTTACACCTCATAAATACAGAACTGATTATTTTGTGAGATTAGCAAGATCTTCAAAAAATTTGAAGATTGAATCAAAGAAATCTTTAATCAAACCGGCTAACTCCTTAAGGAAGGAAACTGCCTCTTGAGCATCGTTGGGCTTTGCTCCGCCTGCACCGCCGATGATTTCGTCCATTGTATCATTGGGAATATCTGTATAAGCCATTTTGTTAACTCCTTTCATAAATTCCTTGATAAGTACATTCCTAAATATACTATCTTGCATATTAATAATACCATTATATACATAGTAATGCAAGAGCTTTTACCGTAAACAAGGAAGTTTCACATAAATGTCACAATTTTATCACATTTTACAATAATGCTTACTGTAAAATTGAGAAAAAATATGGAATTTATCTGTTTCAAAGGTGAAATAATGGAAATTATCTGTAATAATGAGCATTTTGTTGCTGCAGTAAAGCCATACGGAATATCCTCTCAGGAAAACGGAAAGGACGGTATGCCGGATTTACTGAAGGAGCAATTAAGCCTCAAAGAAATATATACCGTCCACCGTCTTGATACCGTAACCTCAGGGGTTATGGTGTATGCAAAAACAAAGAAAGCGGCGGCTGAAATTTCAAAGGGAATAACAGACGGCAGCTTCCAAAAGGAGTATTTTGCAGTAGTCCACGGAGAGGTTACTCCACAAGAGGGAATAATGGAGGATTTTCTTTTCAAGGACAGCCGCAAAAATAAATCCTTTGTTGTAAAAAGTCAGCGAAAGGGAGTAAAAAAAGCCTCTCTTGAATATGAGGTACAGGAAGTTAAAAACGGCTTATCCCTTGTCAGGATAAGGCTTCACACGGGAAGAACCCATCAGATAAGAGTGCAGTTTTCATCAAGACGGCATCCCGTTTACGGCGACGGGAAATACGGCGCATCGGACAATATTCCATTCATTGCCCTTTTCTCGCATAAGGTATCCTTTATACATCCCGGAAACGGAGAAAGGGTGAGCCTTGAAGCTCCCCTTCCCCATTATGATTTCTTCTGATTATAATAATTCTCTTTCAAAAAGTCCTGCGGTTTTTCTGCCGTCAAGGGCTTTTTTATTTTTGTAGCAATCAATTATGCTTCTGACATTATATTTATTTTCCGAAGTAAAGGTCAGAAGAACAAAATCTGTACGGGGCAGCTTTTTATCCCCGAGATAAAGAGGCACTGTATTATAAAGAACGCTGTACTGTCTGTTTTCACAGAGAACTGTGAATTTCTCACCCATTCTGTCAGTAATTTCTCCTTTACCCTTACAGTCACCGCAGCCGTTTTCTCCCTGAAGAGGACAGCATCTGAAATGCATAAGGGGCATATGACCGTAAACGGCAATTCCCGTCCGTGCACGGGTTTTTATATTCATAATTCCCTGAGAGGACAGTTCGGGAGAAAGCGTAATGCTGCCCACACCGAGAGAGAAATACTCGTCTGCAGCACGGGAATTGATAACATTGAGAAGCGTTCCGCCAATTGGCACAAGTCCTGCCTTTTCTGCCATTGAAACGGCACCTATATTGTCACACCAGGCATATTTTATGCCGTTTTCCGTCAGCTTTTTAAGATCAGAGAAAAGCTTTTCCTCCATAGAGGGATATGTGAGAGCGGGAATTTTTGCACAGAGCTTCCCCGTCAGCTCACCTAAGGATGAAATATTATCGCAAAGCTCCTTTACGGGAAGAATTATAAGCCTTGCTCCCGTATTGTCGGGAAGCTGTGCAAGAGAACGAAGGGAAATATAAAGGTCAGGCTCACCTGAAATTTCACGGCTGAAAAAAGATTTTTTCGGAGGTGTCACATTGTGCTCCGCTACATTACCTCTGAGCTCTGTCAGCTTGTCACAGGCTTCGCGCCTTACGGCATTTATGTCCGATGCACGAAGCATCAGTCCGTCTTCAATTTCACATTCAATTTTATTACAGAAATAGAAGGTGGAGCCTAACTTTCCCAGAGATTTTTCCGCACTTTCGGAAGATAAAGGCATCTTCTGCGCCTTTTCGGGTACGGCACCCTTTTCCGTTACGGTATTAGTTCCGTCCGTAACGAGAAGAACCGAAGGTTCATTGGCTTTTACCGTAAATTTCATCGATATTTCCACAAGAGGATTTTCATTTCTGTAGGAATTTGCAAGTGTACCCAACACATTCCCCATGGAAAGAACATCCTCCTTTGTGCGGTAGCCGAACATTGAAAGATCTCTTTTACCCTCAAAATAACCCTTTGTAAAGCCGCTTCTGGAGAAAACACTCTGAAGAAGCGTCATATCGGGGGAAACACCGTGAACGGCATTTTTATAGGCAGTAACTGCTGCCGAAACATATTCGGGGCGCTTCATTCTGCCCTCAATCTTAAAGGAGGTAACACCTGCCGCAATCAGCTCATCCGTCTTATCGGCAAGGCACATATCCTTAAGTGACAGGGCATATTCCCTTTTTCCCGACTTGAAATTCAGTCGGCAGGGCTGTGCGCAAAGCCCTCTGTTTCCGCTTCGGGCTCCGAAGAAGGAGCTCATATAACACATTCCCGAGGCACTCATACAATGCGCACCGTGAACGAAAACTTCAATTTCAACATTTACGGCAGCTGTAATTTCCTTAATTTCCCTGAAGCTTAATTCTCTTGCAAGAACTATACGGGAAAAGCCCAGCTTCTCTAAAAGCTTTGCGCCCGACACATTATGAACCGCCATCTGAGTGGATGCATGCACGGGAAGGGTGGGAACACATTCTCTCACACGGGAGAATACTCCCATATCCTGAACAATTACAGCATCAGCACCGCTTCGTGCAATAAGCTTCAGTGTTTTTTCAAATTCCGCCGTTTCGCTGTCCTTTATAAGAGTGTTAAGGGTTATGTATGCCTTCACACCTCTTTCGTGACAGTATCTTACGGCACCGATAAAATCATCATCGGTGAAATTCTCGGCATTTCTTCTTGCATTAAAAGAGGATGCACCGAAATATACAGCATCAGCACCGCTTCTTACTGCGGCAATTAATTGTTCTTCGCCCCCTACGGGAGCAAGAATCTCAATTTTTTTCATATTTCCTCCTGAGTGGAAAGATCACAAATCAGCGTCTTTGCCGCACAACAGCATCAAAGAATTGATATACCGATATATTTCCTGTTTCGGCTTTAGTCATTTTATACTACCATATATACATATTTTTTTCAATGCTATTGACAGGAAAATAAAAATGAGTATAATAATTTGAGAGTAATTCTCAATTTGGAGATGATTCATTGGCTACCTACAATACACATCAGAAGGATATTCTTCTGAGCTTTCTGAAAGAGAATAAGGACACACCTATGGGTATAGACGAGCTGGCGGAAAAATTAAGACTTTCCTGTCCCTCGGCACCGGGCAAAAGCACAATCTACCGCATTATAGGTCAGCTTGTTGAAAAAGGCACCGTAAAGCGCTTTGTAAAGGGAAACTCAAGGCAGTTTCTTTATCAGCTGGCAGGAGACGAGGAATGTCACAGCCACCTGCACCTGAAGTGTACCGAATGCGGAAGGCTTCTTCATATGGGACACACATTGAGCGAGCAATTGCTTTCTGATATTTTAGGTGAAAACGATTTTTCCGTAAAGGTGGACAGCACCACACTTTTCGGCTGCTGTAAGGACTGCAGAGTAAAGGAAGTATAAATTATGAAAAAGAAATTAACGGCAATATTGCTGATTATCATAATAGCGGTAACGGGACTTTGCTCCTGCGGTACATCGGGGGAGGCAGACGGAAAGCTTCAGATTGTCTGCACGGTTTTCCCCTACTATGACTGGGTAAGAAATCTTACGGCCGGAGTAGAAAATGCAGAGGTCAAGCTTCTTCTTGACTCCGGCACGGACCTTCATTCATATCAGCCTGCGGCTTCTGATATAGTGACAATAAGCTCTGCCGATCTGTTCATTTACACAGGCGGCACAAGTGACAAGTGGGTATCGGACGTGCTTAAGACCTCACAGAATGAAAATACCGTCATTCTTGAAATGATGACAAATCTTCCCGAGGATAAGCTTTACTGTGTTGAGGCTATAGGAGAAGAGGAGCACAGCCACTCTGAGGGTGAGGAGCACAGCCATTCAAAGGACGAGCATATATGGCTTTCTGTGAAAAATGCAATGGCTCTTTCTGAGATTATAAAAGATGTGCTTTGTGATATCGACAGCGAAAATGCTGACACATACATTAAAAACTTCACGGAATATCATAAGTCTCTGAAGGCTCTTGACGGTGAATACAGGAGTACTATTTCCGGGTGTAAAAATGATACCGTCGTTTTTGCTGACCGTTTCCCCTTTATTTACCTTACAAATGACTACGGACTTTCATATCATACGGCATTTTCAGGCTGCTCCGCAGAAAGTGAAGCAAGCTTCGAGACAGTAAAGCGTCTTGCAGGAGAAATTGATAAAAATTCTCTCTCCTACATTCTCATAACCGAAACATCTGACGGCTCCGTTGCAAAAACCGTTAAGAATACAACTAAAGACAAAAACCAGGAAATTCTCACGCTGAATGCCCTGCAGTCCGTAACCAAGGACAAGCTTTCGGCTTCTTATATTGATGTGATGACGGAAAATCTTTCAATTCTCAAAAAGGCACTTTCCTGAGAAAGGATATATAAATGGCACAATTAATTTGTAATGATGTCACCTTAGGGTACGAGGGAAAAACCGTAACCGAGCATCTGACATTCCGGGTAAATCAAGGAGATTACCTTTGCATTGTCGGAGAAAACGGTGCAGGTAAAAGTACCCTTATAAAGGCACTTTTAGGTCTTAAAAGTCCTATGTCAGGTGAAATTACCACATCTGACGGACTGAAATCCACGGAAATCGGCTATTTACCTCAGCAGACGCTTATTCAGAAGGACTTTCCCGCATCTGTAAGGGAAATTGTTCTTTCGGGACTTCTCAACAAATGCGGTATGCGCCCCTTCTACTCGAAGGCACAAAAGGATTTCGCGGAAAAGCAGATGGAAAGAATGAACATTTCCCATCTTGCGAAAAGGTGCTACAGAGAGCTTTCGGGCGGTCAGCAGCAGCGTGTGCTTCTTGCCCGTGCTTTATGTGCAACGGGTAAAATGCTTCTTCTTGATGAGCCTGTAGCAGGGCTTGACCCCAAGGTAACGGCAGAAATGTATCAGCTTATTGAAAAGCTTAACCGTGAGGACGGAATTACCGTAATTATGGTTTCCCACGATATAAATGCTGCGGTAAATTTCGCTTCGCACATTCTTCATATAAGCCACACTCCCCTTTTCTTCGGCACCAAGGAAGACTACATAAAGACGGATATCGGCAAAACCTTTACCAGTCAGGCAGGAGGTGGGGCATAATGGAAATGATAACAAAGCTTGCGGAATATATGCAGTACCCCTTTGTTCAGAGAGCACTTATTGTAGGTGTGCTTATTGCCCTTTGCTCCTCACTTTTAGGCGTTACGCTTGTGCTTAAACGCTTCTCATTTATCGGTGACGGACTTTCCCACGTAGCCTTCGGTGCTATGGCGGTAGCCGGAATTACGGGACTTACAAACGAAATGCTGCTTGTGCTGCCCGTAACGGTAATTTCTGCAATTGTACTGCTTGCAACAGGCGGAAAAGCAAAAATAAAGGGAGATGCCTCACTTGCTATGCTGTCGGTAGCTTCCCTCGGCATCGGCTATCTGCTTCTCAATGTCTTTTCCTCTTCGGGAAACATCAGCGGTGATGTATGCTCCACACTTTTCGGCTCAACATCAATTCTTACACTGTCTGCCACTGATGTTTGGCTGTGTATTGCAATGTCCGTTATCGTAATTCTCGTGTTCATATTCTTCTATAACAGAATTTTTGCGGTAACCTTTGATGAAACCTTTACGGCTGCAACAGGTACAAAGGCATCTCTTTACAATCTGCTTATTGCCGTTATAACAGCCATTATCATCGTGCTTGCAATGAATCTTGTAGGCTCACTTCTCATTTCTGCACTTGTTATATTCCCGGCACTTTCCGCTATGAGAGTATTCAGGAGCTTCAGAAGTGTGGTCATCTGCTCAGCCGTTGTATCGGTTGTATGCTCACTTTCGGGTATAATTGTTTCAATTATGGCATCCACTCCCGTGGGCTCCACAATTGTTGCAATTGATATTATTGTATTTGCCGTATTCTTTGTAATCGGCAGGAAAGGATAAAATTATGAAAAAGTTATTTGCTCTTATTCTTGCACTCTCTCTCTTACTCGCTCTTTCTGCCTGCGGCTCAACCACAAAGAACCCCACCGGCGGTGAAACCACAGAAGGTGAAATCACCGAGGCTGAAGGCAAAGAGGAAGCTACAAATCCCACAGCAGACGCTCTTCTTGAGGGAGAAGGTCTTAATACGGGAATGAAGGAAAAGTTTGACCAGATGGAATATTCCGCTTATGTCGACCTTTTCTATAACGAAAACGGAAAGTCTTATGAGAAAAAGACCTTCAAAAAGGACGGCACATTCGCAATTCTCAGAGATGCATACAGCGAAACCACACGTTACTATGTTTGGGGCTATGCAGATAATACAAGGTGCTGTGACTATCAGTGGGAAATTGTTCTTCCCGAGGGTACTGAAATTCCCGAAGCAGGCTCTTACGTAAAGGTAGAGGGTACAATGGAAAAGAACGAAGCGGCTCTTGACGGCTACTGGCTTACAGATGTAACACTTGAAACAACAGAAAACTTCAAGAATGCCGGCTTCGACCTTGATATGACCACAATGAGTCCCACTCTTGTAAGAGTTCAGATTATCAATATGCTCCAGTTCCCCGAAAACTTCAAGGATATGAAGGTAAGACTTTTCGGCAGAGCATTATTAGCAAACGCAATCCAGCATCCGTACTATGATGAAGCCTGGTCTATGCACTTTACCGAAGCCGATACCGTTCCCTCAATAGGAAATTACATTCTTCTTGAGGGTGTATTCAACAAGGACGGTGCTGACTCACAGATCACAACAGACAAGCTCACCGTAATCGGCTGATTCATAATCTCTCCCCTTCGGACATATGCTTTTCCGAGGGGGATTTTTATGTTTGTTTTTACGGATATTCTGCTCCCCGTTGTTCTTATGACAGCGGGGATTTTTCTTACCGTAAAGCTGAGATTTGTTCAGGTACGGTTTCTTTTTACGGGAATTAAAAATATGCTTTCGGGAAAGGAAAGCGCTTCCGGTAAAATAAGTCCCTTTGCTGCCCTTATGGCTTCACTTGCAGCACAGCTTGGAACAGGAAATATTGTGGGCGCAGGCACGGCTATAATAACGGGGGGACCCGGTGCTGTTTTCTGGATGTGGGTATCAGCCTTCTTCGGTATGGCAACCGCGTATTCGGAGGCATCTCTTTCAATCATTACGAGAAATAATGACGGCACGGGCGGTGCTGCGTATTACATAAGAAGTGCGTTCAAAGGGAATTTCGGCAAATTGCTTTCCTGTATATTCTCTCTTTTTTCAACAATTGCTCTGGGCTTTACGGGTGTTGCGGTACAGTCGAACTCAATATCGGAAGCACTTTCGGAGGCTTTCGGAATACCTTACTTCATTACGGGAATTGCAGTCTGTATCCTTGCAGGCATCTTTATTTTAAGAGGCTCCGGTACAGTTGCTCGCTTTTCGGAGAAAACAATCCCTCTTTTTGCAGTTCTTTACACTATCGGCTGTATGGGAGTTATTTTATTCAACATAAAGCAGCTCCCCCTTGCAGTAAAGCTTATATTTACCTGTGCTTTTTCACCCTCGGCACTTTTCGGAGGAATTACGGGAATAGGTGTCAAGGAAGCGGTTTCCCAAGGGATAAAGCGGGGACTTTTCACAAACGAAGCAGGTATGGGCTCCAGCCCCTCGGCACATATACTAAGCAGCACGGATAATCCGCATTTTCAGGGGACTCTGGGAATTGCAGGGGTATTTATTGATACATTTTTAATGCTGTCCGTTACCGCTCTTGCTATCATCACCGTGCTTTATACGGGGGACACACCTCCTGACCTGTCACTTACGGGGTCAGAAGCGGTAACGCTGGCACTGGGCAGTATTTTCGGTGTAAGAGGAGCTGCCGTTTTTATAGCCCTTTCCGTGCTGTTTTTTGCATTTGCTTCAATTCTCGGCTGGAATATGTACGGCAAAAATTCTGCAAAATACATATTCGGAGAAAAAAGCGAAATGCTCTATATGCTTTCCTCCCTGTTCTTTGTTTTTCTTGGCTGTATCGCCCCCGTTAAAACTGTGTGGAAGCTTACGGATATCTTCAACACTCTTATGGTACTGACAAATGTTCCTGCCCTTATAACGCTGTCAGGTGAAGTAAGGGAGTATATTCCTTACAAAAAATAAATTTTCTGTTGAAAAACAGGGAAAATTATGGTAAAATTATCCCGAAAACAATAAAAGAAAGGAAAGAAAAAAAATGCGTCTTTCAATTGAAAACACAACTGTTTCCGAAATTGTTCAGGATATCGAAGAAGGCATATCCGAGCTTACAAATCTCCCTACAAATTTTGAGGAAACAAGCGATTACTTAAAAAATCTCATTGAGCTTGTTCAGGAATTTGCAGTTACATACGGCGGAAAGCTTATAGGTGCGCTGCTTCTTCTCATCATCGGCTTCAAGGCAGCAAACCTCATAACAAAAAAGGCTTCCGCATCAAAGGCTCTGGGTAAAATCGATGCATCCACAAAGGGCTTTATCGTTAACATAATCAATGCACTTATCAAGGTTATCATCGGCATTACCGCCCTTGCCATTATGGGCGTTCCCATGACATCAATGATTGCGGTTATCGGCTCCTGCGGTCTTGCTGTAGGTCTTGCTTTACAGGGATCTCTTTCAAACATTGCAGGCGGCTTCATAATTCTTTTCTTCAAGCCCTTTGCCGTAGGCGATTTTATTACGGCAGGCGATATTATGGGTACTGTTGAAGAAATCAGCATTTTCCATACAAAGGTGCTTACAGGTGACAACAGAAGAATTATTGTTCCCAACTCCACAATTTCAAATGCAACTCTTACCAATGTTTCCGCACTTAAGGAAAGACGTGTTGATCTTGTCTTTACTACTGCTTATGAAAATGATATCGATACAGTAGAAAAAGTGCTGACCGATGTATGCAGTAATCACCCTCTCGTGCTTGACGACCCCGAGCCCTTTGCAAGACTTTCCGCACATAAGGATTCGGCTCTTGAATACACCGTCAGAGTATGGTGCAAGGCTGATGATTACTGGACTGTTTACTTCGATCTTATCAAGGAAGTAAAGCAGGGCTTTGATAAAAACGGCATCAACATTCCCTATCCTCAGCTTAATATTCATACGGACAAATAAGTTTTTACAACTGATACCCGTTTTTTGTGGGTTTTTGACAAACACATTGTAAAATATTTATTAATATTATAATACAAATTAAGAAAAAACATTGACACTTTGTCATTTTTTTGGTATTCTATTAAGGCTGCCTGAAAAATGACGGGTGTCTTTTTTTGTGCAGCAACAAAAAACTGACATTCTGTCATTTTTTTAAGTTTCATTTAATACTTTTTAATTAAAATCTTTTGAAAAAGGAAATAATATATCAATGGCATCTGTAAGCAAAAGGCTTGAAAAAAAGATGAAAATAATTGATACTGCATTTTCGCTTTTCAGGGAGCATTCCGTAAATGCCACGGCAATTGACGATATTGTCAAGGCAGCAGGAATCGCAAGAGGCACCTTTTATCTTTACTTCAAGGATAAAAGCGACCTGCTTGAACAGATTATTCTTTACAAAAGCACGGAGTATATGAAAACAGTGCTGAAATCCACTCTTTCCGAGCCTCTCTCTCTTGAGGGAGATTTTTATGAGAGGATAAAGGTATTTCTCAACTGCTTCATTGACTTTCTCACTGAAAACAAGGAAATACTTCCTGTAATGTCAAAGAATCTTTCTTCCTGTATAAAGAATCTGCCTGAGTTTTATGACAGCGAGATAGCAGATATATACCACAGTCTTATCGATTATATGGTGAAGCTGGGGTATACTCCGGAAAATGCACATATCACAACCCTGATAGTTATTGATATGACG
The DNA here is from genome assembly GCA_045652065.1 of Acutalibacteraceae bacterium. Taxonomy (GTDB): domain Bacteria; phylum Bacillota; class Clostridia; order Oscillospirales; family Acutalibacteraceae; genus RUG806. Next base: position 2,382 of record JAZRTO010000077.1, on the reverse strand, counting down.
GGAAATGTGTGCTCGGATGCAATTATGTACAAAAAGCCCTACCCCATCGAAAAAATACGTGATATTGTGGTCAGCTCCGCAATATCAATAATCAAAAATAATGCAGTACTGACAAGAGGTGACATTCGTGAGACGATTAACTAAATTCATAGCAACGGTTCTTGTGTTTATCCTTGCATTCTCTCCCCTTACCCTCATTAATGCAGGTGCAGTGGAATTTCCCGCAGGACTTACAAAAGAACAGACTGAAGCCACAATTCCGAAGATGAATACTCTGTTGAAGGCTATTATGGCTTCGGGCGGAGAGGACACGGATATAAAGGGAATGTTATACAGCACCCTTTATAAGGACGAAACCGTAAATACTCTTTTCGCTGAAATTTATAAGGCTCTCGGAGAAAATGCAGATACGCTTTCCCTTATAGGAGTAAATATTTCTCCTTCTGCACTTTCTTATGCACTTTCATCCTACCCATCTGTTTCAAGAAAGGTGGCCTCCTGCTCTGATCTGAACGGTGTTATTGCCGCTTCATCAGACTTCCGGTGGGAAATCAGCACAAAGGCTGATTTTGAAAAAGCTGTTGCTGCAATACTCAGCCCCTTCAATGAGGTTCTTAATGCAATTCTGTGTGCAGGCAGGATATCCATCAATGCACTTATGGCTATTCAGGGTGATGACGGCTACACCAATGCAATTGTACCGCTTCTCACAGCACTTGACTGTCCCTCAATTATGTCAAGCGCAGATTTTGCAGCCGCTGCTGCTAAGGACAGAAGCAGCATAATAAAGAACATTCTCAATATGGCTTTTGATGCTATTGATAAGCTTCTTGCAGATCCGGTTATCGGCTTATGCAATACTCTTCCCAAGCTTGCTCACTATCTTAATTCAGGTAAGCTGTCTGCTTCTATCACAAGCCTTCTTGAGCCTCTTTCAATCAGAATTGTCGGTATATTTACAATTACCGGAATATCCGAGCTTATCACATCAGCAACAGACCTTGAATCAAGCATGAATATTGACGAAATGCTTGAAGGAATTGACCTTTCTCAAACTTTAGGCTCTGACATAAAGCTTCAGTTCCCCGAAATTGACCTTAAGAAATTCGCAGAATGTGCAACTGAAAGCAGCGGTGCATATACCGTTGATTCATCTTCGGCATTCATTGTTTTAATGGATTTCATAGCTGAAACAATAAGACTTAACAAGGACAACATAGGCACAATGGCAGGCACCGATCTTTCAGGTGTTCTCGATCCGCTTCTTGCAAAGTCAAACGGTGAAATAACAAAAACACTGGTAACTCTTTTCTCAATAGAATCAGTTCCCCAGAACAATTATCAGTGGGTATATCCTGCAATTACACCGACAGCAATAACCTACACTCCCAATCTTACAGCAAATGACTATCTCACATACCTTGACAAGGTTGATCCTCTGCTTACCGACTTTGTAAAGGAAACAGATCCCGAGGGTACAATTGAGGATACAATAAGAAAGGCTCTCTACTCAAACTCACTTGTTACAACCCTTGTTACGGGAATGTTCACAATGCTTGGAAGCGAGGAAATCGCTCCTATGTTCTCGCTTTTAGGTATGGATGTAACACCTGCGGGTGTCGGAAATTCAGTACGTCAGTATTATTCCTATACTGCAAATCAGCTTGCAGCTGCTTCCTCCTGGGAGGCTCTGAAGGACGCTGAACTTTCCTGGGGCTTCACAGACGGTGACAAGGAGGGCTTCACGAAGGCAGTAACAAGAGTCCTTGCTCCCTTCGCACCTCTTCTCTCCTGTGTGCTTGCAGGACAGAGCATCACCCTTATGGACAGTATCACAATCCCCGGTGCTGACGGCTACAATACAGCAATTATTCCTCTTTTAGAGGCTCTCGGCTGCAATCCCGATGATATAGTAACCTACGAGCAGTATAAAACAGGTGCAGGAACGGAATCGGTAATCTCCGACATTCTGAAGCCCGTTACGGGACTACTTGACAGACTGGCTGCGTCCCCCGTAAAAACTGCCTGCGCAATTCTCCCCAACATTGTTTACTTCTTCAATTCGGGACTTCTGAACGGTGTACTTGAAAACATTCTTTACCCCGTGAAATATATCCTTGATACGGCAGGTCTGGGTGAGCTTCTTACATCTGCATTCGCCGGTACAACAAATATCGATCTGAATGCACTTATAAGTGACCTTACAAAGAATGCTGATCTGGGAATTGTTCTTCCCGCGATTGACATAAATTCTCTCGGCACTCTCGGTACTCCCTCGGAATACAACAGTAAGAGAGTTTCAAACGGTGCCTATGCACAGTACACCTATCTTACTGCTGATTCACCTGCAGTTTTCCTTACAATTTTAAGATTCCTTATTCC
>JAZRTO010000076.1:0-18805 GCA_045652065.1 Acutalibacteraceae bacterium | reverse complement strand
GGAGTAACACCCATAGTTGTATCAAGACACTTGCCGTCCTTAACAGCAGAAATTGAAGAACCGTTACCGAGATGACAGGTAACAATCTTAGTACCTTCTGCCTCGCCGCCGAGAAGCTCAATGCATCTCTTGCTTACAAATCTATGTGATGTACCGTGGAAGCCGTAGCGACGGATACCGTACTTTTCATAGTATTCATAGGGGAGAGCATACATATATGCATAATCAGGCATTGTTGCATGGAAGCCTGTATCAAATACTGCTACCTGGGGAACACCGGGCATAACTGCTTCACAAGACTCAATACCCATAAGGTTTGCGGGATTGTGAAGAGGTCCGAGATCGAAGCATTCTCTGATAGCTTCTTTAACTTTATCTGTAACAAGAACAGAACCGCTGAACTTTTCATCGCCGTGAAGAACTCTGTGACCTACAGCTGTGATTTCAGACATAGATGTAAGAACACCCTTATCTGCACTTGTAAGTGCTTCAATAACAATTTTAATAGCTGCTGAATGGTCAGCCATTGCCATGGGAACTGCCTTACAGTTCTTTGTTTCATCAGCAGGAACCTTGTGTGTAAAGGTGCTTTCTCCGCCGATCTGCTCACAGATACCCTTTGCGAGTAACTCATTAGTTGTCATATCAAAAAGCTGATACTTTAATGAAGAGCTTCCGCAGTTAATAACAAGAATTTTCATTTTTGCCTCCAAAAAATATTGAATTTTTTATTACCACCCTGTATTATATTATTATTCGATGATTATTTCAAGTGTTTTATTATGTTTGGAGAGATTTTTTTGAATACCGCATTTATTGCAAGTGAATATAATCCCTTTCACAACGGACATCTGCATCACATTAAGGAAACAAGACGCCACGGTGCTGAATGCGTAATTTCTGTTATGAGCGGTAATTTTGTACAACGTGGTTCTATTGCCGTTGCAGAAAAACACCTCAGAGCAAAAACTGCCGTTTTGTGCGGTGCAGACCTTGTAATTGAGCTTCCGATAAAATATGCCGTTTCAACTGCCTCTTATTTCGCCGAAGGTTTTATAAAAACTGCGAAGGCTACGGGACTTGAAGGCTTTATATCATTCGGAGCAAAGGATAATCTTGAATCACTGAAAATAACAAAAGACATCATTTTCAGCAAGGATGCAGAGGAGTTTGCAAACAGATGTATTCCGGATGGGATCAGCTATCCGAAAGCAAAAGCGCTTTACCTGGAAAAGCATCACAACTCAGATGCCGCAGATGCACTTAACGATGCCAATAATATACTGGCTCTCGAATATCTTAAATCAAGAGATTTGTTTTTCCCCGAAGCAGGAGCTGTTGCGGTTGAACGAAAGGGAACGATGCACGATAGCATCGAAATCAATGACAACATCTCAAGTGCCGGAAATATCAGAAAAATGCTCTATGAAGAAATTTCGCAGGATGATTACATCAACAGGATTTTTGAGATAAAAAGCCTGATACCGGATGCTGTTTTCAATGAATTACTTTCTGCATATTCTTCGGGATTATTTCCATCGTCCCCTGAGAAATTCGATTTGATAGAATTTTCGCGACTGCTGTCACTTACCGCTTCAGACATTATGAAGTGCAATAATGTAACCGGCGGACTTGAAAACAGAATCATTGAAGGCATAAGCAGAACTAATAACATTAATGATTTGTGCGATTTTGTAAAGAGCAAGGCCTTTACACATTCAAGACTGCGCCAGATAATGCTTTCTGCATGTCTCGGTATTACCAAAGAGCATCTTGATGCACCCTTACAGTATATACGGGTTCTTGCATTTAATGACAAGGGACGGGCTTTACTCAATAAAATGAGAAAATCATCAGCTGTTCCGGTTATTACGAATATTTCTCAGGCAGACTTAAGCAATAAAATAACCGCAATTGATGTAAGACTTGATGTACTTTCCGGAAAGCTTTTCAATTTAACTCTCCCGTGTCCGCTTAATGGTAACCCCGAATACGATATTCCTCCTGTATATATAAAAGATTAAAGCACCCGTTATAGGGTGCTTTTTTGCATCAATAGACTAACTCATCCAACTCTTCTAATGGCTTTTTCAGAGCTTTAGGTATCAGTGTCGGCGTACCTTTTTTGATAAATGCAGTATATTTAACTGATTTTTTATCATTGGAACCACTTGTTTTGGAGAAAAGCTCTGTGCGAAGCTGTGACTTCGGGGGATTCACTTTTCGAATATAATTTTCAAGCTTTACCGTTATTTCTTCATTACAAGAAACATCAGTAATCTCGATTTTAAGAATATTTCTGTCCTTTATAACACGGAACATTTTATCTTTTCCGTCAGCCTTAACAGAAATATCACCACATGCGGAAATATCAATAAATGACAAAATATAGTTTCTTGCTTCCGGAACCAGAGAAGTATCTCCTTTACTCGCAGAAACAGTAAAATTGAGGCTGTTACCGAAATCCGAAACACGATATTCTGTTTCACAGAAGGCTCCATCTTTATAAGCTAATGTTTCTCCGTCATCCTCATAAAGAGTGAAGCTGTTATTACCCCTTGAAATCAGAAGCTCAAGGTTCGCAGGATTAGCAGTAGAATTACTGTCACAATCAACAGAAAGAGGAATAATAGCTCCTGCCTTTGCAAGAACGGGAATTGAAGACTGATCGCGGAACAGATAGGTTTCGCAGTTGCCGTTATAGATTCTGCCCGTGAAGATATCTGTATATCTGCCTTTAGGCAAAAATGCCTTCGTGCCTGCAAGTCCGGTTGTTTTATCGCATTTTTCGGTAATGGGACACACAATCATTTCGGTGCCGAACATATACTCATTGGGACAGTTATAAGCACGATTATCACGAGGAGCTTCATAATACATAGGTTCAATCAGACACTTTCCGTTCTTCTCGGTAAGCCTGTTCATTGAATAGATGTAGGGGATGAGGCGGTGTCTGAATTTCAGGAATTTTATCGCATTTTCTTCAACAAATTTATTATACATCCAAGGCTCCTTACCCATAAATTCATTGGATGTTGAATGAAGTCGGTTTATGGGACTGAAAACACCGTACTGCAGCCATCTGAGATACAATTCATCATCTCTGTAGCCTCTGCAATGACCGCCTATATCATGGCTCCACCAGCTGTATCCTATATTAGATGCGGTTGAGGTGAAATATGGCTGAAAATCAAGGGATTCCCAGGTCTGTACCGTATCGCCAGAAAAACCGAGCGGATACCTGTGAGAGCCTGCTCCTGCAAATCTTGAAAGAATAAGAGGACGTTTACCGTCACGGGCAATATCCCCTGAATGATAATGATTAAGCGCCCACAAGGGGTCAAGACCTTCAACTGCAGTTTTCTTTCCCTGCTGCCAGTCAATCCACCAGAAATCAACACCTTCGTTTTCATGGGGATGATGTAAGAATCTGAAATATCCCTCAATGAATTTTTCGTCGGTAATGTCGAAATTAATCTGCTGTTTCGTATTTTTATCAATTCCCATATATTCACAGAAATCCTCGTAAGCATCCTCATAGAACTTACATCCGGATGCAGGATGAAGATTCATTGTAATCTTAAATCCGTTGTCCTTCAACCACTTAAGAAAAGCCTTGTGATCGGGGAACAAATCGGTATTCCATGAATATCCGGTCCAACCGGGAAGCAGCACATTATAGAAAATTTCAAACAAATTGTTCCTGGGGCCGCCATCAGTTGCATCTTTGCCGAACTTTCTGACAACATCTACCCAATGCCAATCCATATCTATTGTTGCAACGGTTACGGGGATTTTTTCATCAAGAAATCTCTGCATAAGACAGGTGTATTCTTCCTGTGTGTACGCCTTATATCTGCTCCACCAGTTTCCCAAAGTAAAACGGGGGATAAGGGGAGTGTTACCACTCAGATTGAATAAGTCCTTTACAGCTTCTCTGTAGTTGTAGCCATATGCAAAATAATAAACATCCTTTTCTTTTACCTCACGGGGAAGAATCTTTCCGTTTTGCTTTAATATGAGAGAAGTGCTGTCATCAAGCACAGCTACACCTGAAAGAGAAATCACACCGTCACCGAGCTTTGTACTGCCGTTAACATTATCAAGTGTTCTTGTAGTACCTTTAAGATTTCCTTTTTTGTAATCATTTACAATTCTTCCGTCAGAAAGCTTAATTAAAGACATAACATCTTTATCAATGTTATAGTGAAATTCTGTAGACTCGGTAACAATTGTTACAATGCCTCCGTGAACCTTTCCAGACATACCTGCAGCACAGAAATTTCGGTTTATAACAGACTGAGTAGGGTAGTCGCAGAATTTTCCATGCTCGTTTTTTTCTACACGAAGAAGGCAAGGGGTTATTACAGAAAATCTGTATGAATCATAAGTAAAAACCTGAGTAGAGCTGGTTATTGCATCAGTTACAAGATCAAATTTATCAAGATATTCCCTCATACGGTCACTTCCTTGTTGTTTTTACCTTATGATAGCATTTTTTTACAAGCACATCAATGATTTTATGTTGTGATATCAAATTTTTTTCTGAGCCTTTTTATTATTTTTGTTTCAAGTCTGCTGACATATGATCGTGATATACCATACATTGCTGCTATTTCATTCTGAGTTTTAGGCTCATTACCGTCAAGACCGTATCTCATTATAATGATACTACGCTCACGTTCATTTTTGATATCATTGATAAATCTGTATAAAAGCTTTATGTTATTTTTTGTTATACATTCGTCAGCAACATCATCTTCAATTGCTATTATATCAATTAATGTCAGCGGATTACCTTCTGCATCCGTTTCAATGGGTTCATCAAGAGAAATGTCAAGTGAAGACTTTTTTTTGCTTCTGAAGAACATCAGAACCTCATTTTCTATACATCTCGAAGCATAAGTAGCAAGTCTTACGCCTTTAGTGTTATCAAATGAATTGACTGCCTTTATAAGCCCCAGGGTTCCCACAGATATAAGCTCCTCGTTCTCATTTTCATTTATGTTGAATTTTTTTAAGATGTGGGCTACTAATCTTAAATTGTGCTTGACAAGCAGATCCTTTGCATTTTTATCACCTTCAGCCAAAAGTTTAATATATTTCTCTTCATCGTCTGCAGATAACGGAGGAGGGAAAATTCCGTAATTATCAAGATGCAGTGCAAGAAAAATTATTCCTGCAAGAATTTCAAGCATTATAAATCAGACCTTTCAGAATGTATTCTGTAAATTATATGAGCTGTATTATATTAAATGTCTGTCACATAATAAAATATAATGTTGAAATACTAAAAAAACTGTGTTAATATAATTTTGTATAATTGAAGATAATTAAAGGAGTGATATAATTGAGAGACAGCATAAAAGCGGCTTTATGCGGAATTATCTCATCCCTTGCCGTAGTTATAATGCTTTCTACTTATTTATCGCCGTTTCTTGTTTATACAGCTCCTGTTTTCAGCGGCCTTTTGCTTATAGTCATACTCAATGAAATAGACTACAAATGGTCAATAGGCACCTATGTGACTGTCAGTCTTATATCCGCTTTTATTGTCGCTGATAAAGAAGCTTCCGTATTTTATACCATGTTCTTCGGATATTATCCGATTCACGGTTTTTACATTAATAAAAAAATCAAATCAAGAATACTTAATATTATTGCAAAGCTTTTTGCATTTAATATCTCTTGCGTAATTTCATTTTTATTGTGCTCATATGTTATTGCCGTAGATATGAGTGATTTTACCGAAGGCGGCATTGCTTTTACGGTTATTTTCTGGTTAATGATGAACATACTGTTCTTTGTTTATGAAATTCTTCTCAGCAGACTGCAGATATTATATCTTATACGGTTTCAGAAAAAAATCCGAAAACTTTTTAATATCAGGTAATTAAATTTATTTTAAGGCATAATCTTTTACTGAATAACTTTTCAGGGTGATTTAATGAAAGATACTGCCGCAATAATTATCAGCATTATCCTCTTTTGCATCTGCATATTCACTGTCATAAAAAAAACAGAGAATAACATTATCTCAGTTGTAGGAAATGAAGCAACGGAGTTTAACAGTTATAAATTTATACTTGATGCAGGTCACGGTGGTGAGGACGGTGGAGCCGTTGCTTTTGACGGCACTTTAGAAAAAGACCTTAATCTTACATTCTGCAATAATATATCGTTGTATTTTGATATTTTCGGAATAGATTACATTATAATACGTGACGGTGACTTCAGTGTCGGAGATACATCTCTTGAGACCATACGAAAAAGAAAAGCTTCGGACATTCATAAACGACATGATATTATTAATTCTTATGAAAACTCTATACTTTTAAGTATTCACCAGAATATGTTTTCTGTAGAAAAATATTTCGGTACTCAAATATTTTATGACGGTAAATTTGATGAATCCGAAAGCCTGTCAAAAATTCTGCAGTTTACCGTAAAAAACCGTTTACAGGCGGACAATAACCGAAAAATCAAGGTGACTGATGATAGCATATATCTTCTTCATAAGGCTCAGCGTCCATCAGTTATGGTTGAGTGCGGATTTATGTCAAATATTAATGAACTGGCTCAGCTGAAAACCTCGGAATATCAGTCTCAGTTTTCATACTTTATAACAAAAGGAATAATACAATTTTTAATTACATAAAGGAATAATTATGGCACAAAAATCTAAAACAGCTTTTATATGTTCTTCTTGCGGGTATTCAACACCAAAATGGGCAGGGAAGTGTCCTGACTGCGGTGAATGGGATACATTTGAAGAGCAAATAATTTCTGACGAAAAAAGTAAAACTATATCTTCTTCAAGCATTAAACCAATGAAGCTTACCGATATTGAAGGCTTTATTGAACACAGATATGATACGGGAATTGATGAACTTAACCGCGTGCTTGGCTCAGGGCTTGTAAAGGGCTCTGTTGTTCTTCTGAGCGGTGACCCCGGAATCGGAAAATCCACATTATTATTACAGACGACACAGTCTCTCGGAAAAAAGCGCAGCGTTTTATATGTATCGGGAGAAGAATCACCGCATCAGCTGAAAATACGTGCTTCAAGAGTGGGTGTTACATCTGAAAATCTGACTGTGATATGTGACACAGATGCAGAGGCCATCTGTGAATACATAAAAAGCTCACTTCCCGATGTTGTTATAATTGACTCAATTCAGACAATGGGAATAAAAGAAATCAATTCCTTACCCGGAAGCATCACCCAGGTCCGTGAATGCTCAAATCTTTTTATGAGATATGCTAAAACGCTGAATATTCCGATAATTATTGTCGGTCACGTCAATAAGGACGGCAATATTGCAGGACCTAAGGTTCTTGAACATATAGTTGACTGTGTTCTGTATTTTGAAGGAGAAAAAAATCTCTCATACAGAATACTTCGTGCAGTAAAAAACAGATACGGTTCAACCAACGAAATCGGTGTTTTTGAAATGAATGACAAGGGGCTTCAGGAGGTTAAAAATCCATCTCAGGCTCTTATTTCCGGAAAACCCAGCAATGTTTCAGGATCTTGTATTGCATCAGTTATTGAGGGCTCAAGACCGATTTTGGCTGAGGTTCAGGGGCTTGTGTGTCAATCGGGTTTCGGTACGCCGAGAAGAATGTCAACAGGCTTTGATTATAACCGAATGTCATTACTTGTAGCAGTTCTTGAAAAACGTGCGGGATACTTTATGGGTAATTGTGATATTTTTGTCAATGTTGCAGGCGGCTTAAAAATTGATGAGCCGGCATCAGATTTACCCGTAGCATTAACTCTGATTTCAAGCCTTAAGGATGAAGTTATCAGAGATGATTGCATAGCATTCGGTGAAATAGGTCTTGCAGGTGAAATCAGAAGCGTAAGCTTTGCGGAACTGCGTATTAAAGAAGCCATAAGGCTCGGATTCAAAAAGTGTATAATATCAGAGCATAACATAAAAGAATTGCCGAAGGAATTTAATAATCAGATAGAAATTGTCGGCGTAAATAATATAAGAAGCGCTTATTACGAATCAACAAAATGATTGCGAGGAAATTAAAATGAAAAAAGAAATTCATACAACAGCAAATTTCAGAGCTACAATGACGGTAATTGTTGTAAGCATAGCAATTGCTGCAATTATAAAAAAATACACAAAATAATCTAAAAATCACAGATATAAAGCATTAAAGACGAATTATACCTGTTTTTACTTAAAAAGACTCCCCTGAATTATACAAAATATTAATTTTGTATAATCATATTAATTTTCAGCAGCCCTGCTCTGTTATATTTTAACCTACAAAAAGGACTTCAAATGAATCAGAATTATCTTGCTACACTGCCGCAGACTGTTGTTCAGTTTATTTATTATCAGTCAAATGTAAAAAATAAATCTGAGCTTACATTAAATGAATATTGTCTTGATTTAAGACTCTTTCTCAGGTATCTGATAATTTCATCTGAAAAGAAGAAATTTTCTGATGAAGAATTGGATGCCGTGGATATTACTTTGCTAAAAACAGAATTCTACGGCAGCATTACTCTTAATGATGCTTATCGTTTTCTGTCTTACTGTAAAGAAGTTCGCAAAAACAAGGAACGTGCCCGTGCAAGAAAGTCATCTGCAATACGTTCTTTTTTCAAATATCTTAAGGTCAATGCAATTATTGATGATAATCCGATGATCAGCCTTGACTCTCCCAAACTGAAAAAGAGTCTTCCGAAATATCTCACAGTTGATCAGGCAAAAAAGCTTCTTATGAGTGTTGACGGCCCGAATAAGGAACGGGATTACTGTATTCTTACACTTTTTATGAACTGTGGTTTTCGTTTATCTGAGCTTGTATCTCTGAATTATAATGCGATAAAATACACAGAAAACTCTGCTTCTGTTGTTATTACAGGTAAAGGCAACAAAGAAAGAACAGTTTATCTTAATAATGCCTGTATACTCTCAATAAAACGCTATATGAATGTTCGCCCGAAGGACGGTGTCAAAGACAAGGATGCTTTGTTTCTTTCAAACAGGAATACGCGAATAAGTCCTAAAACAGTACAACACCTTGTTGATATTTACATTGAAAAAGCAGGACTTGGCGGACAAGGCTTTTCCGTTCATAAGCTCCGCCATACTGCCGCGACATTAATGTATCAGACCGGCAAGGTTGATGTTCTCGAATTAAAAGAGCTCCTCGGTCACGAAAGTCTGAATACAACACAGATTTATACTCACATTGTAAACGAAAAAGTTAAAGAAGCGGTAGATGCTAATCCCCTTTCAGATTTTAATACCGATAAATAAGCTTAAGGACTTCCCTGCCCCATTAGCACGGAAGTCCATTTTTTCTTATATGAAGCATTTTATTGCAGATCTGATAATTATGACAACAAGTGAGACGATGGTAATAATAAGATATCTGATAAGATATTCTCGCAGCCTTACCGCTGTATTTGTCTCACTATAGTACAACTTAAGGCTTTGTGACATTGATACAGCAAAAAACTGCGAAATTGCAATAAGAGCATACAGAACCACATAAAACAGAAGCTCACTGAAATAAAACTGCAAATAGCCTTCGTATCCGTTTGTATATAAATGTAAAGAATATACGGAAGAGATATATATTCCCTCAAAAACCGACATAATACAGATAAACGGTGTACCTACAAGACAAAGTCCCATTGAAAAATTGGCAGTAAGTATTATAAATATTTCAAAAACGCCGTTAATAAGCAAACGCTCAAAGCCTTTATCACTATCTGAAAATACATTTAATATATATCGATAATTTTCAGAATTACAGACAAATGCCGTGCCGGCAACAAGTCCGCAGATAAAAAGCAGAATCAAAGCAATATAATCACTGTCAGCTCTTACAAGCTCGATAATTTTCCTTAAATCAAACGAAACCGATTTTAATATTACTCTTTTAATTTTCATACATCCCTGTTCCTTATTTCAGATTTGAAGCAATAATACCGCCGACACTGCCCGGTACAGCATAAGCCGGAATTAATAGAAATATAAGCATATTTACATTAAATGAATTTACTGATAACAGAACAAGAACCAGAATCACAGCAACCGATAACGAAGCTGCAAAGCCCCATAAAAAGCCTTTAGAATGTACAAATTTTCCCGTAATACCGCCCGACGCAAGACCTGATAAAACAGCAGGCACAAAAAGTAGATATTTTACCGAAGCTATCGGGATATCATATCTGACAAGCACCGATGCAAGCAATAAAATACAAGCAAAAGTAACAGCAATTCCGAAGAAGCTTCCGACAACTACCCCCTGCCAAGTCTTTTTAATTCTGAAAGCATTTTTACGCATCATATTTATTCTCCTTTTTGAATCGTCCTATGAAAACATATGAGTCAAAAAGAAGATTTATTACAAAAAAAACTGCAACAGATAAATCTGTTGCAGTAAAAAAATTATTCTTCGTCGCTCTTCTTGCTTCTTCTCTTTGAAGACTTCTTTTCTTCCTTTTCAGCAGCCTTAGCAGCCTCAAATGCAGCCTTTTCGCTTGCTGCTCTTTCGTTAGCAGTATTGTTTGTCTGAATACCCCAACGCATAATCTTCATCTTGGTTCTGTCTGCACCTGTTTCAAGAACGATTGAATCTTCTTTAACAGTTACAACTCTGCCGTTGATGCCGCCGATTGTAGTGATTTCATCACCGATCTGTACAGAATCACGAAGCTTCTGCTCTTCCTGCTGCTTCTTCTTCTGGGGTCTTATCATCACAAAGTACATAACAGCAAGCATAGCAACCATCATAATAATCATGGTTACGGGGCTGCTCTTAGTGCCTTCAGCACCAGCTGCGGCACCTGTACCCATACATAAAAAATTTGCTACATTGAATAACATGAGTTTTCCTCCAAATTACATAATGTAAGAATTATATCAAATAAATACAGAATTTGCAAGAGGTTTTATTAATTATTTTCATTCAAGGGGTGCCCTTTTGTCAAGAATATGAACATATTTTTTATAAAAGTCCTCAAATGTACCGTTATCAAGGGCTTCCCTGATTTTCTCCATAAGTGAATTATAGAAATAAAGATTATGCATAACAGCAAGACGAAGTCCGAGAACCTCTTTTGCTTTAAGAAGGTGGCGCACATATGCTCTTGAGTGATTACTGCATACAGGACAATCACACATTGCATCAATCGGCATTACATCTTTTTCAAAACGGGCATTATTGATATTGATTATACCGTTCCAGGTAAACAGGTGTCCGTGTCGTGCATTACGGGAGGGCATAACACAATCAAAAAGATCTACTCCCCTATGAACAGCTTCAAGAATATTGACGGGTGTACCGACACCCATAAGGTATCTTATTTTATCCCCGGGCATATGAGGCTCTACTGCTGAAATAATTTCATACATAACTTCTGCAGGCTCACCTACTGCAAGACCGCCGATGGCATATCCGTCAAGATCAAGCTTTGCTATCTCCTGCATATGCTTTATTCTCAGATCTGGATATGTGCAGCCCTGATTTATACCGAAAAGAAGCTGATTCTTATTGACAGTATCATGAAGTGCATTAAGTCTTTCATGCTCTTCCTTGCATCTGTAAAGCCAACGGGTAGTTCTCTCGCATGACTTAAGTGAATAATCGTGAGTAGAAGGATTTTCAACGCATTCGTCAAATGCCATAGCAATGGTTGAACCAAGATTTGACTGTATTCTCATACTCTCTTCAGGTCCCATAAAGATCTTTCTTCCGTCAATATGGGAATTGAAATAAACTCCTTCTTCCTTAATAGAACGAAGCTTTGCAAGGGAAAACACCTGAAAACCGCCGGAATCAGTAAGAATGGGCTTCTGCCAGCCAGTAAACTTATGAAGACCACCCATTTCCTTAATTGCCTGATCTCCTGTTCTTACGTGAAGATGATAAGTATTGCAAAGCATAACCTGACAATTAATTGTTTCAAGATCAAGAGCAGAAAGACCGCCCTTGATTGCAGCAGTTGTGGCAACATTCATAAAGCCGGGCGTCTGAACCGTTCCGTGAACAGTTACGAACTCACCTCTTCGTGCATTACCTTCCTTTTTAATTAATCTGTACATAATTCACCTCGTCAGATTTCATCAGTAATAATCGTTGAATCACCGAATGAAAAGAAATGATATTCATTTTCTATTGCGTGCTTGTATGCATTAAGCGCATTTTCCCTACCGCAGAAGGCAGACACCAGCATTATAAGTGTACTTTCGGGCAGATGGAAATTTGTAATAAGAGTATCAATACACTTGAATTTATATCCCGGGAAAATAAATATGTTAGTGGAATTACTGCAGGGCTTCACAAAGCCATTTTCATCACAGGCCGATTCAAGCGTTCTGCAACAGGTTGTACCCGTACATATTACATTTCCGCCACTACGCTTTGTTTCATTAATAGCATCAGCAGCCTCGGGAGAAATGAAATAATTTTCATAATGCATATCGTGATCTTCAATATTTTCAGCCTTAACGGGTCTGAATGTGCCGATACCGACATGAAGTGTAATATATGCAATTCTGACTCCCTTTGCTTTGATCTTTTCAAGAAGCTCGGGAGTATAATGAAGACCTGCCGTAGGAGCAGCGGCTGAGCCGTCATTCTCGGCATAAACGGTCTGATAACGGTTCTTATCCTCAAGACGCTTGGTTATATAATGGGGCAAGGGCATTTCTCCGATTTCTTCAAGACGCTGAAGAAACATTCCTTCATATGTGAACTTAACAAGTCTGTTACCGTTATCAAGAACACTTACAACCTCACCCTGAAGCACATTATCACCAAAAGTAAACACACTACCCTCTTTTGCTCGCTTACCGGGGCCTGCAATACATTCCCAGATATCGTTTCCTTTGTTATTAAGCAAAAGAAACTCCACATTAGCACCTGTACCCTGCTTTACACCGTAAATTCTCGCAGGAAGCACCTTTGAGTTATTAAGAACAAGACAGTCGCCTTCGTGCAAATAATTGAGTATATCATAAAAATGCCTGTCCTGAAGATTACCGGATGATTTTCCTATAACAAGAAGACGCGAATGATCACGCTTTTCTGCAGGAGATTGTGCTATTAATCTCTCAGGTAAATCAAAATAAAAATCACTTTTTTTCATATTAATCGCCTTATATCATATTTTCAAAAAATTACAAAACAAATTGTGTGTTTTATTCCTAATTTATTAGTAAATTTAATAATTCTGATAATCAATATTTATTGAAACTGCATATATTACAATTGACATAAATAAAATAAGATGATAAAATTAAAAATCGAAATTATGTTAACACAAATTACAAAAAGACGCAAGTCCCAAAAGACTACTTTTTGAATATAATGTTTGTGTCGGAGGTATTATTATGGATAAACACTACAAAGTCGGAATCATCGGCGCTACCGGTATGGTTGGTCAGAGATTCATTTCTCTTCTTCACGATCACCCCTGGTTTGATATTACTGTTCTTGCTGCAAGTCCCCGTTCTGCAGGTAAAACCTACGAAGAGGCTCTCGGCGGCAGATGGGTTATGAAAACTGAGCTCCCCGAAAAAATCAAGGCTATGACCGTTCTTGATGCACAGGCTGATATCGAAAAGATTGCTTCTCTTGTTGATTTCGTTTTCTGTGCTGTTGATATGAAAAAGGACGAAATCAAGGCTCTTGAAGAAGCATATGCTAAGGCAGAGTGTCCTGTTGTTTCAAATAACAGCGCACACAGATTTACTCCCGACGTTCCTATGATTGTTCCCGAAATTAACGGTAAGCACTGCGATGTAATTGCTTCTCAGAAGGAAAGACTCGGAACTAAGAGAGGCTTCATTGCAGTAAAGTCTAACTGTTCTCTTCAGAGCTATGTTCCCGCACTTTATCCCCTTGATGAGAAATTCGGCGTTGAGGATGTTCTTGTATGTACATATCAGGCAATTTCAGGTGCAGGTAAGACATTTGAGCGTTGGCCTGAAATGGTTGATAATGTAATCCCCTTTATCGGCGGTGAGGAAGAAAAGAGTGAACAGGAGCCTCTTAAGATCTGGGGTAAGGTTGAAAACGGTGAAATCGTTCCCGCTTCAAAGCCTCACTTCACTGCACAGTGCCTTCGTGTGCCCGTATCAGACGGACATATGGCAGCAGTATTCGTAAGATTCAAGAATAAGCCTTCTAAGGAAGAAATCATTGAGGTATGGAATAACTTCTCCGGCAGACCTCAGGAATTGGCTCTTCCCCACGCCCCCAAGCAGTTCCTTAACTATTTCACAGAAGACAATATGCCTCAGACCAAGCTTCACAGAGATCTTGAAGGCGGCATGGCAGTTTCAATAGGCAGACTCAGAGAAGACACACAGTATGACTACAAGTTTGTATGTCTTTCACATAATACACTCAGAGGTGCAGCCGGCGGTGCTGTTCTTGCAGCTGAGCTTCTTTGTGCGGAAGGTTATATTGAACCTAAAAACTGATTCGGTGATATCTTTTGAAGAAAACTGTTTTTGAAGGTGTAGCTACTGCACTTATCACTCCGTTTACGGAGGATTCAAGGGATGTTGACTATGAAGCCTTTGAAAAGCTTATGAGATTTCAGATTGAAAACTCCGCAGATGCTGTTGTAGTTTCCGGAACTACGGGAGAATCTCCCGTTTTGACCCGCGAGGAAAAAATCAATTTGTTCAGACGTGCCGTTGAATGCTCGGGTAATAAAATTCCCGTCATAGCAGGCACCGGTTCAAATAACACCGAGGAAGCAGTAAGAAAATCAAATGATGCAGAAAAAGAGGGAGTGAACGGTTTACTAATCGTCACTCCCTATTATAATAAGTGTCAGCAGGACGGTATAATCAAGCATTATTTTTATATTGCAGACAGAGTTTCAACACCTGTTATTATTTATAATGTACCTTCAAGAACGGGAGTTACTATATCACCTGAAACATATAAGGCTCTTTTGGAGCATAAAAACATTTCGGCTGTAAAGGAGGCTTCCTCAGATATGTCAGCCTTCGTAAAGGCTAAAGCACTATGCGGAAACAATCTTGATTTTTACAGCGGTAATGATGATCTTACAGTCGCTATGATGTCTTACGGTGCAAAAGGTGTTATTTCTGTCATTTCCAATATAATTCCCGATGTAATGCACAGGATAACTATGCTTTGCAAGAGTAATGATTATAAAACAGCAGCAGAATTACATAAATATTATCTGAAGTTGATGAATTCAATGTTCTGTGAAGCAAATCCGATTCCAATAAAATATGCCTGCAGCCGTCTATTTAGGACAAACAACTCTCTCCGTCTACCGTTAACTAATATCAGCGAACAAAACAGAGAAAAAATTAATAATTTATTAAAAAAATATAATATAACATAATAAAGGACTGCATATTACTGCAGTCCCATTTTTATCAGAAATTGGAGCCGTTCCATCCCCAGTCTGTGCCGCCTTCAAATCGAACATAAACACGCAAGGGAGAAATTCCCAATTCATTATTAAAATAATTACACAAATCTGCGGTAAATGAATCAGAAGCCACCGGATCAACTGTACCAAACAGCTTTACTTCAACAAAGGCACTATCCTCGGAATTGTCGCCTTTGAACCAGATTTTTTTACCGGAATCAATGCTGCACATCAACCAGCTTTCACTTTTTCCGGGAAAAGCTTCAATTAATTTACCAAGCTCTGATTTCATGGAATTTTCCTGTGCATCATTTAATTTTTTTGTAAGCTTTACATCAATAAAAGGCATAATTTTCTCTCCTTTAAGAATTCGGGACTGTTATAAAACAGCCCCGATTAATATTATTTAACAACCTCTACGCTGATAACAGCCTTTTCGCCGTTAATATCCCATTCCTTGGAAATTTCGTAGTCTTCAGTTGTGCATACACTGTCAGCAAGAACATCTCCTGCAATTTCAGATGCATTATCATTTACAATAGCGGTCAGCTTATCTCCTGCTTTAACGGAAACTCTGATATGAACGGTAACATTAAAGTCAGAATGCTTTCTCATTGTCTGAATCTTTGAGATAAGCTCTCTTACATAGCCTTCTGCGATGAGTTCTTCTGTAAGCTTAGTGTCAAGAGAAACCGTAACACCGTTATCTGAAAGTGAGAAGGAATCATCCATCTGTGTAGCTGTAATGAGAAGATCGTCAGCAGAAAGCTCAATATCACCAATAGAAATTGACAGAGTGATGAAGCCCTTGCTGTCAAGCTCCTTCTTAGCAGCTGAACCGTCAAGATTTTCAAGAAGTCCTCTGATTTCACCTAACTGCTTACCGTACTTGGGACCGAGAGTCTTAAGCTGAGGCTTGAATGTATAAGATACAAGTCCGTCAGCATTATCTGCAAAATCAACAGCCTTAACATTAAGCTCATCGCGGATAATTTCTGTATACATTTCTCCGAGCTTTTCATCAGAAACAACAGTTATGGAGCCGAGAGGCTGACGATTCTTGATATTAGCACCGTTTCTTGCAGCACGGCCGAGAACAACAATATTAAGAACCTGATCCATATTCTTTTCAAGTTCAGCATCAATATAAGCTTCATTAACTTCGGGATAATCACAAAGATGAATACTCTCGGGAGCTGAGCTGTCAAGTGAGCATACAAGGTTTCTGTAAATATCCTCTGCCATAAATGGAATAAGAGGAGCAGATGCCTTGGCTATTGTAACAAGAGCAGTATAAAGGGTCATATAAGCATTGATCTTATCCTCAGGAAGTCCCTGTACCCAATAACGCTCTCTGCCGCGTCTTACATACCAGTTTGAAAGCTCATCAACAAAGCTCTCAAGAGCCTTTGCTGACTCGGGAATTCTGTAATTGGCAAGATGCTCGTCAACTTCCTTAACTGTTGAGTTAAGACGGGAAAGAAGCCACTTATCCATTACAGGAAGCTTATCATAATTGAGCTCATACTTTGTTGCATCAAACTTATCAATATTAGCATAAAGTACAAAGAAAGCGTAAGTATTCCAGAGAGTACCCATAAACTTTCTCTGTCCTTCCTGAACAGCTTTACCGTAGAATCTGTTGGGAAGCCAGGGAGCGGAGTTAGTATAGAAATACCAACGGATTGCATCAGCGCCGTATGTTTCAAGAGCATCGAAGGGATCAACAGCATTACCCTTGGACTTAGACATTTTCTGTCCGTTTTCATCCTGAACATGTCCGAGAACTATAACATTCTTATATGGAGCCTTATCGAAAATAAGAGTAGAAATTGCAAGAAGTGAGTAGAACCAGCCTCTTGTCTGGTCAACAGCCTCAGAAATAAAGTCTGCAGGAAACTGTGCATCAAAAAGCTCTTTATTTTCAAAGGGATAATGATGCTGAGCAAAGGGCATTGAGCCTGAGTCAAACCAACAGTCAATAACTTCGGGAACTCTCTTCATTTCCTTACCGCATTCGGGACATTTAAGAGTTACAGCATCAATGTAGGGACGGTGAAGCTCAATATCCTCAGGACAATTATCGGACATTGATTTCAGCTCCTCAATGCTGCCGATGCAATGTCTGTGACCGCATTCACATTCCCAGATATTAAGAGGTGTACCCCAGTAACGGTTTCGTGAAAGTCCCCAATCCTGTACATTTTCGATAAAGTTACCGAATCTGCCCTTACCGATGCTTTCGGGCATCCAGTTAATTGTATTATTATTCTTTACAAGATCATCCTTTACGGCTGTCATCTTGATAAACCATGATTCTCTTGCATAATAAATAAGAGGAGTATCACATCTCCAGCAATGGGGATAATCATGCTCGAACTTAGGAGCATCAAAGAGAAGTCCGTTCTTTTCAAGATCAACAAGAATAGGCTTGTCTGCATCCTTAACAAAAAGACCTGCATAGGGTGTTTCTTCAGTCATTTCACCCTTTGAGTCAACAAACTGAACGAAAGGAAGACCGTATTTTCTGCCGACATTTGCGTCATCCTCACCGAATGCGGGGGCAATGTGAACAATACCTGTACCGTCAGAAAGAGTGACATAATTGTCACAGGTCACATAATGACCCTTGATTTTCTGCTTTTCAACGGATTTTCCTGTGCATTCAAAGAGAGGCTCATATTCCTTATGCTCAAGGGCTGTTCCGGGGAAGGTATCAAGAATTTCATATGCCTTCTCCCCTTCTTCTCTCTTCAGAGTGCCAAGCACCTTATCAAGAAGAGCCGTTGCCATATAATATGTATATCCGTCGCATGCCTTTACCTTGCAGTACTCATTTTCAGGATTTACACAAAGAGCAACGTTTGAAGGAAGAGTCCAAGGAGTTGTTGTCCATGCAAGGAAATGAGCATCCTCGCCCTTAACCTTAAAACGAACAACAGCAGAGCGCTCCTTAACACACTTGTAGCCCTGTGCAACCTCGTGTGAAGAAAGAGGAGTTCCGCAACGGGGGCAATAAGGAACAATCTTGAAGCCCTTGTAAAGAAGGTCTTTTTCCCAGATAGTTTTAAGAGCCCACCATTCTGACTCAATAAAATTATTATCGTATGTTACATAAGGGTCATCCATATCAGCCCAGAAACCAACTGTTCCTGAGAAGTCTTCCCACATTCCCTTATACTTCCATACACTTTCCTTAGAGTGACCGATAAAGGGTTCAAGACCGTAAGCCTCAATCTGATCCTTGCCGTCGATGCCGAGCATCTTTTCAACATCAAGCTCAACAGGGAGACCGTGGGTGTCCCAGCCCGCTTTTCTCGGAATGGTGCATCCCTTCATTGTCTGATAACGGGGAATCATGTCCTTGATAACACGTGTGAGAACGTGACCGATATGGGG